>CAIUGE010000038.1 GCA_903898645.1 Oligoflexia bacterium
ACTCATAAGCGATGTCTTAAAGCCAGCCTCAGAGTTTGGATTTGAAACTGATTTTTGGACATGTCGCCGTCTTGTGCAGCATATCAAAAAGAGATTTCAAGTAGAGATTTCGGGACCAACTATGTGGCGATACTTGCGCAAAGCTGGCTTGACGTATCAACAACCAGAAAATCACCGACCCTAGCATTTTTTTAACTTCTCAGCAAGAGCCTCCATTGAGACCCCCTGAAAAAGCACATCTTTCGCCTTCGACGTCTCCCCACGAATAATAGAAAGACGTGAGACCGGAACACCTGTCACTTTCTTTAAAAAGCGAATCAGCTCTTCATTTGCAGCACCATCTACCGGCGGAGCCGCAATCCGGATCTTGAGCCTCACAGACCCCTCTTCGCCATATTCACCACAGATCTTTGAATGTGATGCCTTCGGTTGTATATGGAACCGCACAATCACCCCATCAGCATGCTGCACCATCCACGCAGTCAAAGTGCCCCCATTTTGACAAACATAGCAATATGATGTTCTCCATCCAAGGACATGTCCGGCTGCATAGCAAAAATCTTTTTGAGACGTAAGTACTGAGTGAAAACTACATGATGAAGCATTCCTGTTTTGTGATATGTCAAGCAGCTCTTTTTTCCTTCCAGGACGCATGAGGCGTTAATCCCTCTTCTTTACAATACCACAAAAATTGATTCATCAGCGTTTGGTACGGAACTCCTTCTTTTTCGCTGAGGATTTTAAAATACTCAACGACATCCTGATCGAAACGAATGGTCACTGACTTCTCAAGAAGCTTAATTGCCCCTGCGTTTTGCCCCGAACCTACTCCGGGAAAAACGCAGAATCATAGCGAAAGCATAGAAATCCGGTCAAGACTTCTGCGCCATATTGTGCCGAATCTCCTCAACCTGTTCCAAAGACAGTCCAGTTTCTTTAGCAATCTCGCTCAATGACAGGGCCCCTTTGTTCAACAAAAAGCATGCAAATCGATTCAAGCCCTCCAGCAGCGCCTCCTGACGTCCCTGCTGAAGTCCTTTCTGAAGAGCTTGTTCCGCATAATAATCAGCTACTGTAGGCATAATCTATTCCTCCACTAAAAATTTGTTTTTTTCCAATTCTTTTATCAATATATTGGGGTCAGCTATCGGAGCAACCCTCACCACATACTTCACTATATCATTCACATATTCTCTTTTTGCATCTAGAGACATGTCCGTCTCCGCCATAAGATCGATCACCCTTGCACCTCGAATATTTATGCGCAAATTCAATCAAGTTTGTGATTTTATGACTTGCAATCTCCTCATCTGACATCGCCCCAATATTCCTTAAACGCATCTTCCCATTAAAACTCTTCTTCGCCAACGTTGGATCCCAGAATTACTACTATCATGGTAATAAACCATAACCAAAACCAAAGGACAATAATCATCAGATCTGATCAGCATGACGTCTGATGCACGTCCAGCAAGCGTATCGGCATTTTGCGGTCAGGCGTTGATTGATGCTCGACTATCAGGTAGATATACCTTGCCGGGTCGCTGTTCGTCATTGCTTGGTACATGATATCTGACTCTTTTTCGTGCAATGCCCCATCAATGAAATTTGAAGAGCAAAATACAAGAGTCTGCATGTTAATTATTTCAAAAAACTCGGGTTCAAGATGATTCTGGAAAAAGCTTCGAGCTACCTCGACAGACGCAAGGCCTTTACGGAAAACGCGATCATGAGGGTTTTTTGGTACAGTCACTCCTCGTCACCTTCTCGAGAAGTACTTCATTTCGCCAAAAAAGTCAAGAATGCCGACCCCTGAAAGCGACACAATGTGTCATTTCTTTTTTACATTCCATTAAGAATTCTCTCACTCTCATCTATATCCAGTGTTAAAGTAGCCCTGGGGGTGGATATGGAAACGTTGGTCGAGAAATACCGCTGTGCTCGTGAGCAAGTTTTTTTTGAATGCACTCGTATTGAAGAGCACCCATGGTACGGTTTATTAGGCCCAAACCAAAGCATTCGCGATCTCGACGTTCTGCAACGCACCATCCGCTTTGCTTTTATGCAGATGAGTAGGTTCTGGGTCGAATTCCAGTCATTTCCTTTGTTTCATCAATCTCTTACCTCATTGTCTTTGCATGATATTCAGGCTCTTTTTGATTTTTTCAGTTCAACGCCCGAATTTGGAGATATCTCAAAATCTCCTCAACTCATAGCAACACTTGCAAATCAGGAACCACTCCGCCGCATTGTCCTCGAATGCATGCAGAACATCCAATCAGCACATATCCTGATTGAAGAGCTCAAAGAATCCCCTATCCCCCAACACCTACTCCATCCAGCCGAGCTCAAATCACTCCAAAAAATCCTTACTGAAACAAACAAGGCTGCCCATGAAGCTGGCATCACCCATATCGATACCCAGTCCTTATCTCAATTAATCCAAGATCTTGAAACTCGTATCCAGCACGCAGCCCATGTCCGCAGCATCTTTAAGTCTTGGCACGATGAGTTTAGTCTCCCCCTCCCAAGCAATCTTATTGAAGCCGATATCCTTGCAAGCCTTATGCATGAGCTCGTCCAACTCGATCCTTGGTTAGCATGGAAGCCATCCTCCCTTATCCTACCAAACCAGCGCACACGGATTCAGACCTGGACGGACCGAGCAAAACCAATCATCGAAATGCGCCGCAGACTTCAGATCTGTTTTGATCTTGATCGCGTTGACGCACCCTCAATCACCGAACTGCAAGAGCTTATCTATAACTTAACACAAGGCGGTATCCTCAAAACAATCAGGTCATTTTATAAAGATGCTCTCTGCCGCTATAAAGAACTGCTCCGTGCGCAGTACCGTATCGAACATTCTCGCGAATCAATCCTCGAGATAACAGAAAAGCTTGCTCTCTATGCACAGTACTTACAGCAAAAAGAAGCTTTTGAAACGAATGAAGAAGCAAAAAAACTCTTCCACGCAGGCTTCCAAGGTATCGACACCAACTTTCAGGAAGCACTTGAAATTCATATATTGGCAAAAGACATTTTTTCCCACACGGAAAGCTATAAAAATACAAATCGCGATACGCCAGAAGCAGCAAGTTTTGTCGCCACCCTCATGCATGCCATCAGTCGGCACCTTGCATCTGGTAAAAGCTTCCAATCTGCACTCACAAAAGAGCTCCAATCACTCAGACAGCCCTATGGACTCAATTTGTCTCTTATGACCGAGGAGAACACCAACCTCCGGCAACTCCAACGCCTCATGAAGACAGCCGAAGAACTCCCTATTGATACCGACCTCCTCAGTGTCCTCGAAGAACGTGTTGCTGACGTCCTCTTCCTCCAAGACCGGATCAGCCAACAAAGCACTCCGCTGCATCAAGCCCTAGGAACACACTATAGAGGCTTTTATACTGACACCAGCCTCATAGAAAAAGCCTGGGCCTATGTTACCATGATTCATGGTAGCAAACTGCCCCACGAGCTCAAAGTGTCTCTTCTCTCATCAAAAGGCATCCTTCGTTTTGAAGAGACCAAAGTCCTCATCACATCTGCCTCAGTCAGCCTCACCAGTTGCTTAGAGCATGAATCAAAGCTTCTTGAAGCGACTCAGTCAGCTTTCGAAACACTGGCCTCATGTCCATTTCCAGAATTGATTCAACGGATGCACCTTGCACTCAAACAACCGGCAAAAGCAGCGGACTTGATCTACTACAATCAAAGCCTCAAAGAACTTGAAGAAGCGGGCCTTATGCATGAAGCTCCCCCTATCACGCAACCAAGCCCCCCTGCACCTCAAGGACTAACACTAGAGCCCAAAACGAATACCAGTCAGCCCCTGGAACTCGTTCAAAGTCGTCACACCAGTAGTACTTAAATTTCTGAGCCCCAAAACATAACGCGCATCCCCTACAAGGGCAATGAAAGGGGCAATATCAATACGTATGGCAAATGACCCCACCCCCCCAAGGTCATAATTACCTCCACTGAGATTGTAGCCATAATAGCCACCAAAGCCGATAGTTGCCGACGGGAGCACATAGAATCGCAAAAGAGCCGGGAACTCAAGAAACGGCATCGTCACTGTCGACGCAACCCCCTGATAGCCCCGCTTCACATAAAGAGCGCCCCACTCAAAAAGTGCCCCAGGAGTCATACGAAACTGAACCAAAGCGCCCCCACCCAAAGTCTCAGGCGCAAAGCCTACAGAAGACCCTGCTGGCTTCACATAGGCTGTAGGCAAGAGCACCCCTCCCACAAACGTAATACTCGATGCATAAGCAAGTCTCAGAAGAAGAAAAATCACAATGAATTCAGGTAGAATCCACAGATGCTGGCATAGCCCATCAAAGCAATAAGGACGAAAAAGCCAATACTCAGCGCCTCACCAACACGCATTGCCTTAGCGGTCCTCACAACACCCCAACCAATAGCGAACTGCCATAAACCGTTTGCTAAATGATAGGCAACACCTAGGACGCCCAAGCAGTAGACAACAAGCGTCAAAGGTTCGTGCAATGCTTCATGCATATGTGCGTAATCTAAGGTTGTATTCAAAAATCCCGGTGCAATCCGAGTCTTAAAAACATGTGCTGGTATGAAAACTAAAAGCCCAAGCCCACTGAGTCTCTGGATCACATACTTCAGGTTCCCAAAATAGGCGTACCGTACCAACTTCGTCTTCTTCATGGCAAAAAGACCATAAAGCCCGTGGAACATAATAGGGATCCACAGCACAAGAACCGTGATACTCGCCAATAAAGGCGCATGACGCGACACTCTCAAATGTTCATTGAACTGATCTTCGCCATAAAGGCTCCAAAGATTGTTGTAGAGATGGACGCACACATAGACACCCACCAACAACCCAACCAAACTAAAAATCTTCTGTAACCAATAGGCACGCATACATTACTCCTTCTGTTGTCTTAGCACCAGAAAAGCTATCCCATCAAGATAAGATTGAATCCCACCCCCAGCAAAATGCGCAACACAAGCCGGAGCAATCACTGACTTCTGCCGAAAGACATCTCTCTGAGTAATGTCTGTCAGATGAACCTCGACAGCAGGCACACCAATAGCCAAAAGTGCATCATAGATTGCGTACGAGTAATGCGTGTAAGCCCCAGCATTGAATACAATGCCATCCCCATCAAAACCCTGCAGGATGTCAATCAAAGTCCCCTCACTATTGGACTGCTCAATAATGATCTCAATACACCTCTCTGCACAGTATGTTCTGATACCCTCATTAAGCTCTTGAAACGTCATGGTACCATAAATCTCAGGCTGCCTTTTGCCTAACAAATTAAGGTTTGGCCCATGGAGCACAAGAATCATAGATCGAGCATCAGCCCAACAAAAGTACTTACATTCCGCGATGAGAAAGAATTCGCAAGCTGCGCAAACCCATACTCATACAGAGCGTCAATCCGAAGCTTCATTAAAGGCGCAAGCGGTAGTCTCACACTCGCATCAAAAATCGCTCCATAGTCATCCTTCACAGCACCTATGACCGCAGGACCTCTTGTCGTTTTAAATCCAGACTGGTAGCCATAGTAGACGCCAGCACCCACTGCAACCAAACTTATAGGCGAAAACCTTAACATGAGTGGAACATCAAACATCGTGTACGTGGACATCGTTGTACCAGTAGCCAAGGTATGTTCCAGCATCAGAACACCTGTCTCTAAACTGAAAAAAGGATGTACTCCCCACCCCAGCAAAGCACCTAGTCCAAATCCCGACCGTCCTGCCACAACACTCGTGCTGGGCCCAGTCCCAGCGACACCCACCATAGTCGATAGATCTACTGCAAATGTTTGAGACACAATCAATAAAAGTGCAATCATACGTCCTCCAAAACCTTCTTTATAGCGAGCACCATTCCATCGTACTCGACATTCACCCACTGTCCAATAGTTTTCGCCCCCAATGAAGTCTTCCTCATCGTTTCTGGAATAAGTGCTATATGCACGTACTGATCAGCCTTTGCAACTGTCAGCGACACCCCATCGAGTGCAATCCAGCCCTTCTCATAGAAAAATCGATGTGGCACCTCAATAACAAGTGCGGGCCCAGCCTCCACAACAAGCCCCCGGCAGTACACATGGCCTGTCACCATATGCCCCCCCACCCTATCGCCATACCTCAGTGACCGCTCATAATTAACTGACTCGCCAACACATAAAGCACCTAGCGTCGTTCGATCAAGAGTCTCTTGCACCACATCAAAAAAAACCACATCTCCATCCTGCTTGGTAACAGTCAGACAAACACCCCCGATAGCAATACTCTCTCCTACCTCAACAGGCTCCTCACTTCGAATAGCAAAAGGATCTTTTTGCACCACAGGCACCATTTTCGTTACAATCCCACTAAACACGCATCCTCCTCAGCACAAGCATAGCGGCCATAAGCCCTGCCACCAGCAAAAAAACAGGCAACATCTCATGCTTCACAGCCAGTAGCATCTCTGTAGGTGAATTGAGTAACTCAGGATGTGCCCCTAGTACCTTTTGCCCAAATACAGCAAGCACCCAGCACCAAATCGAAGCACCCACTAACGTGGATCCGGAAAACTTTGCAAGATCCATCCTTAAAAAACCCGCCGGCAACGAGATCAGATGCCGCACCCCCGGCAATAGCCTGGCAAAAAAAACACCCCACACCCCATAGTGCTCAGCCCACCTCGATGCAAAAATAATCTTCTTTTCATCCAACAGCAGATACTTCCCAAACCTTGGTATCCATCCTAACCCAATCGCCCTCGCCAACCAATAACTGAGCAAAGACCCTGCATAGCTCCCAGCAATAGCTGCAGCCAGCACCCCCCCAAATGACAATCGCCCCTGCGCTGCCCAAAAAGCAGCTGGTGGGATCACAACCTCAGATGGCACCGGTAGAATCGAGCTCTCGCAGGCCATCAGGATGAAAACGCCTACGTAGCCCCAGTCCCTCGTCAACTCAAACCAAAATTTCAGTAGATCATGCATGCTCAAGGCCTAACATGAGGCTTGCCAAAAACAAAGACCTCGCTTAAGATGCGCCAATTGGGCTGTAGCTCAGCGGGAGAGCATCCGCTTCACACGCGGAGGGTCGTTGGTTCAATCCCAATCAGCCCAACCATTAAAAAACCCGCTAGACGTATTGTTACAAAGAGACGGAATGCCACTGAGAAGCATGCAATTCTTAATTGCGCCTGCCTTTCTCCTACAAGGACCGCATCACTAGCTTACTGCGCTACACATTGTATACCTGATACTATCGCAGTTTGCTCCCAAGTAGTACAATAACAATTATAACTTCCGTGACCTTCAGCGTAGCAAGTCTCTGTAGCTACATTATAAGCCCAAGCATGAGATCCAGTATCACACTGAGCAGGACAACCCTGATGCATCCAATTCTCAGAATAGCAACTACCATGGACAGAAGTAGTTGAAGTCCATAAAGTGGACGCCATTCCATTAGGACACGTCATGTTAACAGGAGGAGTAGAACTACTAACAAACGCACAAAAACCTGTACTCATCATAGTGCCACCCCAGGCCGCACATAAATAAGCCGTTCGATCAACTCCAATTAAATCCCACGCAAAATTATCGTTGCACACATACAAACCTACGGTTGAAGTATAGATCACTTGACCCTTCGTAGGACAGGAAGCATACCTAACTGGCTGATTTGCTGGACTGAGCGAACTATAGTTATTCACAGGTATCACAAGTGAAGTGTTCGCAGTCATAACATCTGCAGTTGCAGTAGCCGCGTTCAACCCCAACGTAAAACTCACCGAACCTGTTGCATTAATATTAGCAAAAGTCGACATGAGCGGCACTGTCAACGAACTAAGATTCGACGTGCTCGTTACCACCAACGTACTCGTCAAGCTCGTCGTGGCCGATGTCGCGGCCAACGAACCAAGCCTCGTGGCGCCTGCTACCGTCAACGTATCCTTAAAACTCGTCGTGGCCGATGGCACGGCCAACGCATTAAGACTCGTGGCGCCTGCGGTCAGAGAACTCAGGGTAGATAGGCTCGATGGCACGCTGAGCCCATTGCTAATTGTCGCATTCCCGCCGCTATCAAAATACACTCTCCCTGCACCACCTGTAGACCCTGGATTTGCATTTGACCCAATTGCTACGCTCTGTAGAGCCATTGCCTGCTGCCACTGAGTACACAGCCCATTATATATTGTTCCACCAAGCTCACCGCACATAGTTTGTTGATTCACGAATGAGGTGCATGCTCGAATTGCCCCTGAAGTAGTATCGTAACTAATGATCATGCCAATATCTCTTTGAATACTCGTGGACCCGGCAGGAGTAGTAGTCACAGAAGGAGGAGGGCCAACAGAAATACGCAGTGCAGTCACAAGAGTCTTGACTGTAACAGCGCCCGCACTAGGTGACACGTATGATGCACTGCTAGATGGCGTTATAGTGGCCCCAAGATACTTCGATCCAACCCCCAGTAACTGGAGCCCCGTTATCTGAGTATTTCCTGTACCTAGCAATGCACCGATCTGAAGAACCAACCCTCCCGCGGTGATCGATTGCACACCAGTATACGTATAACTTACCCCTCCAGGCATAGCGATTCCGGAAAATGCTGTCACGCACGCCGCATTATCCCCCAGCAATGAACGCCATGCAGTAATCTCATTATCAAGATTCGTACGAGCAAGCTGGGTTGAGTTCTGCACTGCAGTTTGCTTGGCCATGGTCGCCATAAGCATAGCTGTACCCGACATCATGGCAGACGCAATCATAACTTCAACGAGTGTAAATCCAGATCTCACAGAAACATCTCGGAATGAAGCAAGATTTCATTCATTTTATAATCAATTATTATCAACAACACTTTTTTCTTCATTTTCTTTGACATCAAAAATGACGCGTTACATAGCGTATGCTTGAAAATCACGATGATCACAAGACATGACGGTCATTATTTATTCCAATTTGCACCTGACTCAAAACCTGAAATGATTCAGTCATTTTTACGTACTCTCTACTGCTCGTCTCAACTGCCCATCTAATAGACTTTAATCTTTTCCCATTTAGAATCCTTGTTGCATAAATAGATACCATCACCTGGAGTATAGAACACCTCGCCCGTTGTAGAACAAGCGCCATACAAAGTTTTTCCAACTGCACTTATAGGCGGCTTCAGGAACGTCGCAGTCAACTTATCTATACTTGCCGAACCCGGCACACTCAACCCTGCGTTAAAACTCGCCAAACCTGACACAGTAACAGTAGAAAGGGTCGATGCGCCTGCTACTGCCAACAAATTAAGAGTCGATGTGCCCGTTACCGTCAACGAACTAAGAGTCGACATGCCTGTTACCTCTAATGAATTAAGAGCCGATGCGCCCGTTACCGTCAACGAACTAAGAGTCGATGCGCTCGTTACCGCCAACGAACTAAGAGTCGATGCGCCCGTTACCGTCAACGAACTAAGAGCCGACGTGCCTGCAGTCAATGACCCACCAATAAAAGCCGCTCCACCGGAATTCAAATATGTTCCTGGACTAGCCCCAACGCTTCCCGGAACTGCAGTTGATCCAATTGCTACACTCTGCAAGGACATTGCTCGTTGCCACTGAGTACATAGCCCACCGTACATTAAGCCGCCAAGCTCGCCACACATAGTGCCTTGATTTATTGATGACGTGCATGCTCGAATTGCCCCCGAAGTGGTATCGTAACTGATGATCATACCAATATCCCTGTGAGGAGTAATTGTCGTGGAAGGAGGGGGGCTAGTAGAAACACGTAGCGCAGTCACAAGAGTCCTCACCGTAACCACACCAGTAGGCAGCATGTATGGCATACTCGTAGCGGACGCCGCTACAGGAACCCCAAGATACACCTCCCCCACCCCCAAGATCTGCAACCCGACAATCTTTGTCTTATCCGTACCTAACGACGCACCAATTTTAAGCTTCAATCCTCCTGAAGCAATGGTTGTCGCACCCGTATACACGTAGCCCGCCCCTCCAGGCATAGATACTCCACTAAACGCTGCTGTACACTTTTCATTATCCCCCAGTACCGAACGCCACGCAATAATCTCATTATCAAGGTTGGTACGAGCGATCTGGGCTGAGCTTTGCACTGCTGTTTGCTTGGCCATGGTCGCCATAAGCATAGCCGTACCCGACATCATGCCGGCCGTAACCATAACTTCCATAAGCGTAAATCCAGACCTCATAGAAAGAGATCGGCACTAAACAGATCACGATTGAGAATAAAAAAGCCTAATTTAGTCGTAACCGTTCGTTTGGGTGCTGTTGCTTAGCTTTGAGCTAATCGGCTAAGCTCAGGGCCAATCGGCAGACTGAATGCATCAAAAATAGCAATAGCGCTCTTCGTCATAGGATTCTTCTGAATTTCCTCTAGAACTTTGG
>CAIUGE010000039.1 GCA_903898645.1 Oligoflexia bacterium
CAAAGCGTCGTGATAGAAGGGAGATGACTTCCTCTGCTGCAAAAACACGATTGTGTTTGCGGATAACTTTGTATTTCTGAATTGCAGTAAAGACAGGGTGGGCTATGAGTAAGGAAAGGTCCCGCGAGATGCCCAGTTTGAGGGAAGCGATTGAATGCTTTGTTGCGTGTCTATGGACTCCCGGTGAGACGCAATGATGGCTTCAAAATGAGCATGCCCGATAGCCATTCGCACTACGAGTGGCATTCTCATGCCAGTATTTCCACGTTCGTTACATGGTGCATCGGCATACCAATCCATAGTGTTTTGAAGACAGCGAAGGACAGGGTGAGGCTTGGTGCGTGTTTCTGCAGGTGTTCCGCATGAAGTGCGAGCGGACAACTGACACTGTTTGTGACTTGATTCGGGCCATCCCTGGTTTGATAGTCTTGGTTGATATATGTGCATAGAATATGTATTTTGTATGCGGTAGCAACGAAGATAATTGGCAATGCAGCGGGGAGCTGCATGACGATTCAGGTCTCCGTATTCAGAGAGCACCTTTTAGTTGAATCGTCACTGGTCAGACCTAAAAAATATTTTTAGAACAGGGATCTTTTGGAGAACAATGCCCAGTGGGACTTGAATGAGAGGAGAGTTAAGGCTCCTTAGGGAGTATTTTTTGCACTTCATCTCAACTGGAAGCCTTAGCGAGGAAGTGTGTTTTTGTAGATTCGTGTGCATGAATAAAAAAAAGTAAGTGGTGCCACAAGGCCTAGACCTTGTGGCAGTATGCGTTACTTGGTTTCGAAAAAAGACTTTTCAAACGGCAAGTTCATGCTGTCGAGCGCGAAAATGTCATTTGGTCTTTTAGATAGAGAGTCCTTACAGAGAAGGCGATCGCCTTTTTTCCAGAACAAGAGGCGTTTTTTCTCTGGCTGAAGGTCATCCCCCAGCGTGATCGTGAGAGGCTCATGGGCTTCTTCGCTCTCAGTGAGGATATCCTTGATATGCGCTGAGGAGAGCTGCTCTAGGAAAGCCTGGACCTTCTCAAGGGGGATTTTTGTTTTCCCCTCAAGCCACTCAGTGCCAGTTTTTCCTGTTTGCCCTGTGAGCTGAAAGCCTGCACCTGTTTTGCCATTGTGGATGGCAATTTTCTTAATCCCAAAGCGTTCCATAGCTGTAATCAACTTGGAGCGTCTGAGTTCTGCAACGCTTTTAAAGAGGCGCTCTTTGACAGCTGCATCCAGCTCATACACGGGATCACGGTCTGATACTGTTGCATAGAGCTTCTTCTTATCAGCCTCAAAAAGGGTGAGGGTAGACTCACTTTTTTCTTTTCTGAGAATAAGAGTACCGAGCTTTTTCAGACGAGGTGCATCTTTTTTGTTCTCATAGATGAAATCTTTTGCCTGAAGAAACAAGGCTGCATTCAAGATTGCATCAATGCTTTCTTGATCGCCAGGATAGATCTTGCCTGCAGTGCTGACGAGCCATCCGTCTGCACGTTTTGCATCTATCTTGGAGCTCGTTTCAATCGCAAAGCTATCGATTTCATGCGAGGAGAGTGTGAAGAGCTTTTTATTACGCCAGTAGGTCAAAGGATGCTCAAGGTGAGATACAAAATACCCTGGGATAAGGTAGATCTCCTTGCCATTTTTCCTGGCAAAAAGGGTGTCTCCTACAGGGTGCTTTGTTCCTAGCTCAAGCGTGATTGTTTCGTGATCGGTGATCACTTCAACCAGCTGTGCATTATTGAACCCGTATTCCGCCAGCAGCTTTGTTTTCTTTTCTTCTGACACATCGTCCAGATGAATCGTATCCTGACTGCTGAGAGTACTCAGTGCTGACACGAGGGAATGGACATTCCCTCCATCAGCACTGAGTACTTTAGGTGACTGAAGTTCCCAAGTCGCCTTTTCTCCTGCTTTACAAAGTTCACTTTTGCACGCTATAAGACCATCAAATGCTTTGCTAACAATGCGGATGCTTTTGATGGAGGTATCTTTGAGTGCAAAGATATGCTTGGCATTTTCCTCCTGGGCTTCTTGATTCGGTTTATGTCTAAATTCAAGCCAGTAGGTTACGCCACCTAAAGCGCACAAACTGATTGATAATAAAAAAGGACGTATCCAGTTAATTTCCATCACATCCTCCGGCGTAGTGCCCAGATGACAATCCCAGCGATTGCAACTGAAGCAGGAATGACAAAAATGCTTGCTAAAGCTATCAAGGTGCCAGCTGTTTGTGAAAGCTCAATTTTACCTGGTTCGTCATGACGTGCACGAATAGAGATCAAGCTATCATCTTCCATTGTCCAGCTGACAGCATTGAGGAATAAATCCCCATTACCTGCTAAACGATAGAAATTATTGGATGAAAACTCACTTGATCCAAAGACCACAAGACGCGACGCTTTTTTCGCAGTTTGCCTGATCTTTCCTTCAACACTGATGATAGCTGGCAATGGACCACCTTTGCTTTTGCCTGGTATAAAGCTTACGCCTTTCGCCAGTGTTTTCAGATCAGTGACTGCCCAGCTCTTAGGTGTCGTTTCTGCTAACCATTGCACGTTCAGTCCTGCAGGCGCACCTGGCAAGATACTTAAAGGACGTGTGAGGGGGAAAGCAGCCTGTGCAGGGAAATCACGCGTAATAGCATGCTCTGGTGAAAACGTCGTGAGGATAGCAACGGAGGCTTCGACACCAAAAAGTTTTGACAGAGGATCTACGATCAATGCCTGGTCCGCTTCGATATGCCACGCAGCTAAGAGCGGTCTGAGCTCTGGGGCAAATTCCGTACCTTTAAGGTTCAGATCGAGTGTTATGATTGCATGTCCGCCATCAGCCAAATACTCAGTCAATGCTTTGAGTTCAGGTTCTAGCAATGATTTCGTTGGCCCTAGAAGCGCAACGCTATCGCACTCCTCAAGCTTCGCGCCCAGAAGTGATATATCTTTGATCTCATAGGCTTGGTCCGTCAGTGCCTTTTTCATCGAACTGAGCCCCAAAGGTGTTTGCCCTTCAAAGCTTCGTTCTCCATGGCCCGTGATTGCGCAGAGTATAGGCGCTTTTTCCTTCACAAGCTTCATTAAAGCATTTGTGAGCTTCTCTTCGTCTGGGCTCTCAATGCGCGTATCCTTTGAGCCTACATGCAGTACCATAGCCCCATAGGTCTTGACGCCAGCTTCTCGTGCCCGCGTTGGTTCTCTGTCTGGATCGACGTACTCAACCTCAAAATGAGGATTGAGACTTTTATAATTATCGACCAGAGGGCTAATCTTCATACGGTCATCCAGCTTGCCATAGACAGTCAGATGGATAGGCTGCTGGATATTGGCAACCAACTTCTTTGTTTGATCAGAGAGTGTGTGGACCTTTGCCTGAGTGAGATCCAGTTTTGCTGGGTATCGGTATGCCAAGAAGTTCAAGACACCTACAATACTGGTCACCAAAAGAGTCGTGATCAATGAGTAAGCGCCAAACGCCGCAGTGCGGCTTTTGAGTGCAACTCTATTATCAAAAATCAACTTCGCAGCAAGGAGGATAAAGCCAGCGCCCAAACTCATGCTCACAGCAGCTGGCGCAACTGAAGCAGCGACGATAGTGCCAATGCCATCAATAAGAAGCGCAACCCATACGATTAATCCGAAATCATTTTGTTTTTTCATAAAAAATTATCTCCAGCGGTAGGAGTCTAGAACCCGGTGTGTGAAAAACAGGCCTAACCCGATAAATGATAGATAAAAGACAATGTCACTTGAATGCAATAGCCCTTGTCCAAAGTTATTGTAATGACCTGTTAAGGAGAGGTAGTTGAGAAGCTCTCCAAAAACTGAGCCTGCCGCTTGCTGCGCCCAGCTTACAAGCCAGAAAAACAAACCACTTGAGAATGTGAGTGCTCCTGCTACAATTTGATTTTCTGTCATTGCAGAAAACAAAATGCCCAGGGATAAGCAACATCCAGCCAAAAGCAGTGTGCCAATATACGATGCGACAATAGGTCCAAGTTCTGGATTTCCTGTAGCAAAAAGCATAATAGGGTAAAATCCAGTGAGCAGCAGCATAATAAGAACCAAAGCAAACGCTGCTAAGAACTTCCCTAAAATGATTTCAGTCAGATGGATGGGGGCTGTCAGGAGCAGGGCTATGGTGTGCTGTCTTCTTTCTTCAGCAAAAAGCCGCATGGTGATAAATGGCACCAAGAACAAAAAAACCACATTCATATTCCCATACAAGGGGCGAATGATGGCCTCAGTAATGCTTGGTCCTTTGCCTCCTCCATATTGCATATACTGCATATTCTGGATATTGAAATGGTTCAAACTCCAAAAAAACATCCAACCCATAATTGCAAGAAATCCTGCAATCACAATGTACGCGATGGGGGAGGTGAAATAGGATTGAAAATCCCTCCTTGCGATTGACCAAATATTTTTCATGCCAGACTCCCTTCATTCGTCGTGAGTTTCAGGAAAATGTCTTCCAGACTCACTTTGTCTGCAACAAATTCCAGAACACCCATGTCATGCTTCACTGCGGTTTCAATCACCTTTTCTCTGGCATCTTCACTTTTTAGCTCAATAGTGAGGCGATTACCCGTTGTATGGATTTTACCAAGCTGCATCAAAGCCTCGACTCCTGCCGCTTTGACATTTCTCACTGTGAGTGCGTAGATGAGTCCGCCTTGCGCTCGTGATGTCAGATGATCAATGGTATCTTCTGCAACGATCTTGCCGCGGTTCAGCACAATAACGCGATCACATGTTGCTGTCACTTCAGGCAGGATATGGCTGCTTAAAAGCACCGTATGATCCCCCCTAAGACTCTTAATAAGTTCTCTGATCTCGATGATCTGCTTTGGGTCAAGTCCCACAGTTGGTTCATCTAAAATCAAAACTGGTGGGTTATGGACCAGTGCCTGAGCGAGGCCCACGCGTTGTCTGTAGCCTTTAGAAAGGTTCTGAATCAGTCTATGACGCACATCCCAAAGACCAACACGTTTCAGTGTGTTCGCAATGGCAGCAGCCTGTCCCTTAGGTGGCACCTGATGTAAACGCGCCGCGAAATCCAGGTACTGATTCACGCTCATTTCAGGGTAGACAGGAGGGTTTTCAGGAAGAAACCCAATGCTTTGCTTTACCTTAATAGGCTCGTGAAAAACATCATGCCCTGCAATCATGACTTTGCCTTCTGATGCAGGCATAAATCCAGTAAGAATCTTCATTGTGGTGCTCTTTCCCGCGCCGTTAGGCCCAAGAAAACCCACTATCTCTCCTTTTTTGACCTCAAAATTGAGATCATGGACAGCGGTTCGCGGCCCATACTGTTTCGTTAAGTGCGTTACAGTGATCACAATACTCCCTCCTTTTTGCTATAACAGTTGTCGACCTCATTCATCATAAGAGCGCTTTGAGTCTAGTCAATACCTCATTGATTGATTTTTTTCCTCTTTTAGCTATAAAAAATCCACAGGCATTTTGATGCCCCCCGCCACCATACTCTTGTGCAAGATGCACAAGTCCTTTTCCTCTCGACCTGAGCGTGACACGGTACCCATCTTGTTGTTCACGAAATAAGCATGCAATCGTTGCATTCTGGAGCATAAAAATCTCATCTAAGAAAAAGAGTGTCTCATCCATAGGAGCTTTATCACTGAGTCTCAGTTCACTCCATGCTAATGCATTATCCATTTTCGTTCTTGCAAGCACTTTGGCGAATAGATGCAAAGTATGGAGACTTCTCGAGGCATAGATATTTTGATGCACCCAGGCTGGATTGACGAACCCAGTCATCGTGATTTTTGATGCAATGCCATGTGCTAAGGCAGTCGTTTCTTGTTTTTGAAAACTCTGGGTATCGGTCACAAGTGAGACATACAGTCCTAATGCTGCTTTTGGACTGAGTACTGTGCCGTCAAAAAAATGCTCGTAGAGGACTTCAGCAACACTACTTGCACTGCTACCGGAACCCTCATGATGGTCGATCCACACAATACTTGTGGCAAGAGCCTTTTGTTCTGCATACAGTGCACCCAGTCTCTTTGGGTCTGCTGTATCAAGCACAATCCAGCAATCACACCTTTGAGGCTCATATTGGGCCTGAAGGCCTAAGAATCCATACCTCCCTGGCACGGGGTCAGGTAAGACACACGTTACAGTCTTGCCTCGTTCTTCTAAAAAGGCCATAAGAGCTAGAATCGATCCCAAACCATCCCCATCAGGATGCATATGGGTTGAGAGCACAAACGAGTTGTGCTGTAGAATATTCATAGGCTGATAATCTCCCCTGTATCTAAAGCCAGCAAAAGCTGATCACCCCTCACATCCCATGCAGCAACACTTGATGTCCCAAGCTCCATACGCCTATCCTTCCATGAAACAGCATTGCCCTCATCGCAAAGGACTGCGTCATGAAATCCTAGTGCAAATTGGGCTCTTTTTGGGCATCCTGTATCTCCAATCCATTGGCCCGTCGCGTCGCTGACATATGCCCTCTTCCTATCCACTAAAGCCCTAGCTGTGATAAAAGGCTCCACCTGTCCGCCCTCCATCTTGATACCGTGACCTAAGTAGACCCATCCCCCATCATAGGTAGCGTCAAAGTATTTGCCCTTATATACAGCAGTTCT
The DNA here is from genome assembly GCA_903898645.1 of Oligoflexia bacterium. Lineage (GTDB taxonomy): Bacteria > Bdellovibrionota > UBA1018 > UBA1018 > UBA1018 > CAIUGE01. Next base: position 6,610 of record CAIUGE010000039.1, read on the forward strand.
CTTGAGCGTTTGGCATTCATATTCCTCAACATGGTCTGCATAACCGATCGTACAATAAGGCCAGCTCGCCTTCATCCAAAGAGAATCTCCATCAATCGAAGCGATACTATGGCCTTGAAAATCTAGCACTTCTAAAGCCAAAGGGGCCTCATCATCTGAGAAGCATGCCCAGTAGTCAGCACTCAGCGCCCTCGGTGTGCAGCTCCTTTGGAGTTTTAAAAACTCCTTGCCACCTTCAATGCCAATAATATCCCTTGCATGAGTTGCAATAAGCACCTTCTCGTCTTGGTGCATCATTGCTCTCACTGGAGCAGGCAATGGAGCTTTCCATTGTCCTAAACAGTACAAAGCATGTTGCCCTTCCTGCGTCTCTGTATCTCGACTCGTTGCAACCATAACGCACTTTTCTGTTGCTTCCATTCCAGCGATGATGCCTGGAACATGTGCCAATTTATGCCTTGCAAGCGTGCTGCAACCCATCAGAATAAGAACAAAGCTTTTCACAACGCAAAATCCTCCTAAGAAGCTGATCGTGCAGGCAGCCACCTCTCTACGTATCCACAAAAACTCTTAGATACGCAACCTTCGTCTCGTGGCAAGCAACTATGCCTGCAATCAAGTTAGGTACTGCAGGTGTCGATAGCATTGAGCAAGCCCCGTTTGTGGAGGTAGTGTGGGAAGCGTTCGAAACGTATGTATATTTTTATTAATGAGTACAGGGAATGCTACAACGGCGCCTACGCGTGGGTCTCTTATGGAGTTGCATGCTGATGTCGCATACCTTAGTGCTATAGTGCATACCCTAAAAGACAGTTCTGATCCTGCTATTAAGGACATTGTTGCTCTGGCTCGTCGTGCCGTTGTTGCTGCTGATCCTGCCGCTGCTGCTATGAATATTACTGCTCATTATCAAGTTACGTCTTATTTTCGTCCGTCGGTTGATGTTGCTGTTGCTAAACAGGAGGTGCATGATGCACTTAATGCCCTTCCTCAGGGTGTTGCTGCTGCTGTGATTGCTGCGACTCGTGCTCATGCTGATTTTATGCGAGCTGGTGCTGACAGTGTTGCTGCTGTCATTCATGCTATTTTGAAAAATCCTGCTAGAAAAAGATGTGGACCCTGGGGGGGGTAGTTTGTATCCAGATTTTGACCTGTGTCAATTTGTACTGTGCACGTATGCTAGAATAAGAACAAAGCTTTTCACAACACGAAATCCTCCTATGGTACGCTTAGACTATGAAACTCGCTATTTTGTCCCGGAACCGAAGGCTGTACAGCATACGCCGCCTTCGTGAAGAAGCTGAGCGTGCTGGCATTATCATCGACATCATTGACCCCCTTTCCTGTCAGCTCATCATTGAGCCACCCCATAGTCGTATACGTATTCACAAAAAATCCAAGATACGCAACCTTCCTCGCTATGACGCGGTTTTACCCCGCATAGGTGCATCGATCACCGAGTATGGCCTCTCTGTCGTGCGTCATTTTGAGAACCAAGGCACCTACGCCGTCAATGGCTCTCAAGCAATCTCAGATTCCCGTAACAAGATGCGTTCTCTCCAAGTGTTAACTCAAGCTGGTATCCGAGTACCCGCCACAGTTTTGACACGTAGCACCCAAGGTCTTCGCTCAGCCGTGAACGTTGTGAATGGTCTTCCCGTTGTTCTAAAAATACTCCAAGGCACCCAAGGAGTGGGTGTCATGCTTGTCCACACACCTATCTCCCTCGGCTCAGTCCTCGATACACTCCGCACCCTCGATCAAGACGTGATTATCCAGCAGTTCATAGCAGAAGGTGCCGGCCGGGATTACCGCGTCCTTATAGTAGGTGGCAAGATCATAGCATCCATGATGCGCACTGCTCCCCAAGGTGAGTTTCGCTCCAACATCCATCGCGGTGGTGAGGCGAATCTGATTCACTTACCCCCTTCCTATGCTCACGCCGCACTCAAAGCAGCAGCAGCTTTCAAATTAGACATTGCAGGCGTCGACATTATGGAAAGCGAGCACGGCCCCCTTGTGATTGAAGTGAACTCCTCCCCAGGCTTTGAGGGCATTGAAAAAGCGACCCACGTGAATGTGGCCGGCGCGATACTGGATCATATCTGTCGCAAGCTTGCTAAAACTTAAGTCCACCACCCCACCTGTCGATAGCATGAAGTGATCTCGTATGATGGCGGATTGGCTGCCATCAACTGGGTCATTGAATGCCTATGGTGGCGGGATGATATTTATGGCTGTTTTATTCGGATTCACTTCTCCATCATTTGCTGGCCGAAGTGGAAGTAGTCCACCATCTCGAACTGAGATCATTCAGGCTGATGCCATTCTGGCTGCTCAAATCGCTAGTCATTTTGCTCAAGCTGCCCAGATTGTTACTACGCGTCTTATTGGGACGCTTGAAGCAGCACATGAGAAGATTGTTGCGGAACAGCCGGGCAGTACAGACGACGCCATAGCAGGTGCTTTGCGGCGGGCCTTGGAGGTTATTAGACGTGCCAAGGAGGAAGCTGAGACAGCTGTTGGTCAGGTTGATGGGCAAATTCAAGAAGCCAATACGCAAATCGGGGCTGCTCATCAGGTTGAGGGTGTTGCTGCGATTGAGAGAGCTGTTCTAGATGCTAGGACGCTCATTATGAATATTAGAATAGCTGTAGATAAAGCAAATAGGCCTATTGAGGATATTAAAAAAAAGCTCGATAGCATTGAGGCCGCCTATGTTGTTCGTGCTGCTGTTTTGGATGCTGGGCTCAGTGTTCAGGATGTGCTAAATGGAGCGCTCTCTGTAGAGAGTAAATTTAAGAGCTTTCGCAACAGCGCTGGTGCAACTGAGACTTTTGGTCATGGCAATGGGGCGGCTATTGCTGCGATCCAGGATGCTAAGTTAGAGGCTAGAAAGGGACTTACAAAGGTTGCTCAGGGTCGGTGTGTGAATATAACGACAGCGTCACGAAAAGCTGCTGCAGACGCTCGCGCAAATGCTGCAGCTGCTGAAGCAGCGAAAAGTGCTACTGAAGCAGCGCAAAGAGCTACTGAAGCACTTCAAGCAGTGCAGCAGCGTCTTGATGTCGCGCTGGGGGCTCATGAGAAAGCTTTGGTTGTGTCTCCTTCTGGGTCTGGAAGTGCATTGGCGGGTAGTAGCCGCAGTGGGATTACTGGGATGGATCGATTAAGTGGGCTACGTCAGACGGTGGCTGCTCGCGATGCTGCGGTTGTTCTTCCTTCCATGGCTAGTGGCTCTGATCCTGTTGGGGGGGGTAGCGCCGCTGGTGTGCGCCCTCTTACTGCTGATGCTCGCCCTAGGGCTATTGGTGCGCCAGGAGAAGCAGTTCCATTGGCTCGACGTCATAGTACAGGCTCTGCTTCGCCTATGCGCATGGATGAACCTTTGGGTCGCACTTCAAGTGGAGGTGCTTCGACGGTGAGGACTGCGTGGGAGGCTCCGTCTCCGACTGCAGCTGTTCGTGGGGGGTCTGGACAAACGGCTGTTGTTAGAGGTGTGGCGGTGTCTTCTGGTGGTGCTGCTGGAGGTGAGGTGGGTGGACGTTGGGCAGCAGGAGCTCCGGCTATTTTGGGGGATAGCTCCAGAAATAGAGCGAGAGCTGGTGAGTCTGAATTGAAGGTCGAGAGTCTATCTCGACCCTCTAGCGCAAGTGCGAGTGGAGATGCTCTTGGGGGGGGTCATGATTCGAGAGGCGTTGGATCTTCTGCTTCCGGGGCTATTAGTCCAGCTCATGGCCAGGCTGATACATCTTTGGTGGGTGTTCCATTAGCGAGTTCGGGTGGTCCTCATGGCTCTAGTGAGGCAGGGGCTTCTGGCGATGGCTTAGGTGGCGGTGTTGCTTCGTCTTTGAATAGGACGCAGCTGTTGTCTACTGCTGTTTCTCCAGCTCGGACTCCTGTTCTTAGCAGGGTAGCTTCTCGCACAAGCATAAGTAGTGGTGCAGGTAGTGGAGATGGAAGATCTCGCCCTATGTCTGCTCCTGTTAGTAGAGATACTGATATTTTTCCTTCTCGCGATATGCAGACTGTGGCCGTTGCTGACGGGTTGGCGTCTCGCGTGATTCATCGTCGTGCACATTCTTTGGATTCGACTGGTATTCTGGCACATAGGGGTAGAGCATCTTTTGATACTGAAATGAGAGTCCCCGTTGCTTCGAGTGGTAGCGGTAGTGTTGAAGGTAGCGGCGTTTATAGCCTAGGGGCGGAAATGCCTCTTCCTCCTCCTCCCCCTTTAGCTTCTTTTGGTGCTCCGGTAGCGGCTTCTGATGGTTCTGTGCTGCCGAAGCAGCATTCTAGTTCTGATAAAGTTAATGTTCATAGTAATAATAGAATGGAAAGTGGTGAAAGTATGCGTGTTGGGATGTTGTTTGCTCTATTGAGCCCGATTGTTTTTTGGAATAGTGCTTCGGCTACTGTAATCGAAGATGCAAATAGAACTATTGTTTGGCTTAGTAGAACAGGTTTTAACGATAAACAAGCATTGGTTGATATCAGGGCTGCTGCTGCTGCTGCTGCTGCTGCTGATGGTAATGCTAAAATCATAGCTTTGAGTCAGTTCGAAACTTTGCGTGACGCTTATAAAGTTATTCATTATGGAACTATGGATAAAGAAGATTTAGTGCGGCAAGAATTTCTGCCGAATACGGATACTGCTCGTGCTGCTGCTGCTGCTGTTGGTGGTGTTCCTGCTGCTGGTCCTGCTCGTGATGCTGCTGTTCGTGCTGATGCTGCTCGTGATGCTGCTGTTCGTGCTGATGCTGCTCGTGCTGATGCTGCTGCTGCTGTTCATGCTGATGATGCTGCTGCTATTGCTGCTACTGCTCGTGATGCTGTTCATGTTGCTGCACATGCTGCGCTAGTTCGACAGGTTACTGCTGCTGCTGCTGCTGCTGCTGCTGCTGCTGATGCTGATGCTGCTGCTGATGCTGCTGCTCGTGCTGCTGCTGCTGCTGCTGCTGCTAGCCAGGGGGCACGTCTACAATATCTGCAGCATGCTGGTGTTGCCATGAAGACAGTGACTGATCTTAAAGATGTTGGTGAAGCGCATATTGCTGCTGCTGCACGCAGTGTTTCTGCTGTTGCTGCTCTTCATGATGCTGCTGCTGCTGCTGCTACTGCTCGTGCTGCTGCTGCTGCTGCTGCTGCTGCTGCTGCTGCTCCTAATACTGCTATTCTTGATACTGTTCGTGATGCTGCTCACCAGCGTGCTGCTGCTGCTGCTGAACGTAATGTTGTAGCTGCTATTCAGGAGGTCAGCCATGCTCTCGGTGCTGATGCTTCGTCTGAGATTGTCAATGCTGCTTTTTCCAAGGCTGTAGCTGCTCACATGATGCAAACAATTTTTAGCACTGCTGCTGATGCTGCTGCTGCTGTTCCTGATCATGCTGCTGCTGTTACTGATGTTCGTAATCGTGCTGCTGCTGCTGCTGCTGCTGCTAATTTTCCAAGGGAGGTCGTCGCCTCTTTCGATGGCAAGCTTACTGCTACTGCTGCTGCTGATGCTGCTGCTGTTCCTGATCATGCTGCTGTTGCTGTTCATAATGCTGCTGCTGCTGCTGAATCTATTGCTCGTAATGCTTCTATTCTTAGTGTTGATGCATTTGCTTTGCGCTTCGATAGTTTGGCCGCTACAGCTAATGCTAGTGTGTCAGTTGAGGCTCAGAAGCATGCAAAACTTATGGCAGAGAAAGAGAAAGCAGCTCTTGTTGGTGCAGAAAGCATTGCAAACATGAAGCGACATGCGTCCACCGTGGATTCTGGTTTATATCAAGCGAAGATAACAGCCGCTGAAGGCGCATTAAGGGGTATATTGGAAGCAATGACTCTTGATGCGGTCAAGTCGCATGATGGCATAATCCGATCTGCTGCTGTAGAAGCTAAAATTATTGCTGATCTTAAGCAGGATGAGCGAGCTGCAGATGGCCATGTATTTAAGAAAGCTTTTATTAAAAAAGTTTTAAATGCTCCCTTGACGTTGACGTTGACGTTGACAAAGGAGGAAAACCAAGTACTTGCTCAGTTTCTTTATGATAATAAAGTCCATATCTTTGATGACTTTACTACTTATGAAAAACTTTCAAAGTTTTTGCACACGCATCAACATGAACAAGCAAAAAAAGTAGCGGAAGAATTTTCCACAGCGCGTACTGAGCGGCACGCGGCAGAGCGGGCTGTACGGGTAGAGCGAGAACAGAAAGAATTAGATGCGCCTACGCGAACCTTTTTTAGCAATATCAAACAAATGGCAGAAGGGATTGCAGCAGAACATACTCGGTTAAGCGAGGCTCTTCCGGAACATTCTGATGCGGTTGATTTGATTCAGTATAAAAGAGCGTTAGAGGCGCGTGAAGAGATTGTGAAAAAAATTATACACGCTCTTGCATCATCTGCGGAGAAAACTCCTGAAGCGCTCGCTCGAGAAGTAAGCTCATTGCATGTAGGGCTCGAGAAAGCGACGGCTGATCTAGAACGAGAGAGAAGAAAAATTCAGGATTCAACATTACAAGCAGCCCTTGCTTCAACCTCCTCTATCCATTTAGATAGTGATCGAAAGAAAGAAGAGCCTCTTTTTGCCCAATTCAAAGCTCTCCAGGCTGAGCGCGTGCGGAAAGATGCTAGAGCTGTTGGTACGCTTGACGTCCGCGCGGCGCATGAAGTGGGTAAGTTAACTGATAGTCGTGGACCGCAAGAAGATCCTCATTACTCGCAAAGCTACAGACTCGATCAGGTTAAGTCAGTGGATTCTCAACAGAAGCTCGTTTCTGTTAGAAATGAAGATAGGATTTCAGAGTATTTTACTGGACTGAGGCTGAGTGAGGATAAAGACTCGAAAGTTACATTGCGCACGAATTTAGGTAATATTATGGGAGTTTTGTATGATGATACGAAACTCAAAGAAGACTATACAGTGGACAAAGACCGTAGACACCTTGAGTTAAAAGAGAGCACAAAGCAATTAAGTATTATACATCAAAGATTTATAGCTAACAGAGGTGAAAAGAAAATTGATGATCTTGTTGCGGCGCATAAGAAAGCAGTAGAAATGGCTATAAAAATAGACGCGTCAGTTGAGGCTGCAAAAGCTGTCAGTAAGGCTTTAGAAGAAGAGGTAGCAAAGCTAAGAAATCCTGAAAGAAGAGAGCGTTATGGGTTTTTTCCTTGTACGCAATATCCCGCTATAGTTGCTCGGTATAGATTTAGTGGACCGCTCACAACGGTGTTTAATAAATCGTGTGAGGGCATAACCGAAAAAAATATAGAAGACACTGCAGCTAAGATGCAGCTCGAGGTCAAAAAACTAGCAAAGAGCGCTGACGATTCACAAAAGCAGGCAAACGCAGCCATGAGAGCGCTCGAAAGGACGATGACTGCTTTTTATGAGCCTAATAGAAAAAAAGCGGAGTCCACTGATGGTAAAAAGACATATGATGATGCAAGAAAGTCTATCAAGGAGGCCTTGCTTACGCAACATTACCCTGATGTTAAAGAAAAAGATAAGATTGCTTTTTTTAAAAATTATGCTGTATCTAGAATTTATTTCGAACAACAAGATTCTTTGAAGAAGACTGAGGGAGGCATACCTATGAAGGATTATATCTCACATCAAAAAATGGAAAGCAGGATGCATGACTATCTGCGCAAGAGTCCGTCAGCTGAGCAGGACAGAGAAGATATTAACACGATGCTCCGTTCTCAAGCAGACATCAGTCATGAACTTTTTAAAACGGTCTCTTCTGCTTACGCAAAAGCAGAGGTCGATCATTCAGAGCCTGCAAGGATCATTATGCAAAGTAAGCATGAAGATCTTCAGAAGTATGCAGGATACCAGCATTTGGTTGATCGTGATACGCTGAGTCGTGTTGATGTCATTAATGAGTTCGATAAGTCTTTGCAAGAAATAATGAGACTGAAAAAGGAGGCTGTTAGTTTCAAAAAGAAGCCCGAGTTTGACCTTGTTATAGCAAAGGCAAGGGCAGAGCAGTTAAAAGGGAAAGGCCTGGCGTCTTTTGCAGGCGCTCGTGAGTTCGTTCAAGGATGCATACGCGAAACATCGCTGACCTCTGCATGCGAAGGTCATGAGAACATTGAACGGTATGTTTTTGAGATGGGTCGAGATGGGGTGCCATTTGGCGCGTATGACCATATAGTGGATCTTAAGACTCCTACGAGTACGGAATATCAGCGATATAGAACGGCAGTTGCGGCTGCTTCAAAGAGCAATTTTAGAGAGGAAATGTTGAAAGAAAAGCTTAATCAGTTAAGGGCTAAGATTGCAGCGGAGACTTCAGACGAGCATGATGCATTAGTGCTGGAAGCGCGGCGCCAAACGCTAGCCCATATGGACTTTGCATTAAACGCAAAGTTACGCGGAGTTGCTCATCAGTCTGAAGATGAGTCGTGTCCAGTGGGTGGTGGGAGTTCACATCTTCGGGCGCAACTTCATAATCTAACAAAAACATTGAAGAGTGATGTTAAAGGTACTGGTCCCTTTCTTCCATTTATGGGCGGCGGTGGGCAGATGGGGTCTGCTGCGCCGAAAACTTCGGATGCAGCGCCAGATGATCCTTCGTAACCGTTCGTTTGGGTGCTGTTGCTTAGCTTTGAGCTAATCGGCTAAGCTCAGGGCCAATCGGCAGACTGAATGCATCAAAAATAGCAATAGCGCTCTTCGTCATAGGATTCTTCTGAATTTCCTCTAGAACTTTGG
>CAIUGE010000040.1 GCA_903898645.1 Oligoflexia bacterium
ACCCACATTCCCCCCTGAAGTTTTTAGAAAATTTTTAATTTAGGCCTTGGGGTTGCAATCCTTGCTCGCCTGGCCCAGATTCACCTAAACGGAGGGTTCTGTGCCATGGAATTAGGCAAAAATGAAGAACTTAATGCATCAAGTCGTACCTTAGACCATCTTGGTCTTGTTTCCGCAACCTTCAAAGACCTGGGCCTTATGGAGAAGATTGACGCAATCCTTCCTAGCAAGGATCCAAGACGTATCGTAGAGCCCAAACACGCGATTTTGGCAATGATCCTTAATGGACTTGGGTTTTCTCAGAGGACCCTTTACATGGTTCCCAGATTCTTTGAAAACAAGCCCATCGATCGACTTATAGGGCCAGGGATTACGGCTAAGAATCTTGATGACCATGCCCTTGGGGAAGCTCTGGATGAGATTTATGCCTACGGAACAACAGAGTTTTTCGCTACACTCGCAGTGCAAATAGGCTTGGAGAATAATTTCTTCGGTAAGACTGCGCATTTGGATACGACAAGCATATCGGTTTATGGTGACTATGCTGGGCAAGATCCAGAATCTTCCGCTATCTCGATAACTCATGGATTCTCAAAAGACCATCGCCAGGACCTGAAGCAGATGATGTGTGCACTTTGCACGACTGGTGCTGGTGACTTTCCTTTCTGGTTCGAAGCTCAAAGTGGCAATAGCTCTGACAAGAAAACTTTTCCAGAAATTATTGAGAGAGCCAGGGCTTTTTTGGCAAACATGAGAGACTGTCCGGATCTTCTCTGGATATCAGATTCTGCTCTTTACACAAAAAATGGCTTGTTGAGCAAAACGGGCATCCAATGGACCTCGCGTGTACCTGAAACGATCAAGGAAGCAAAAGATATAATTCGCATGCATGATGCAAGTATTTCGTGGTCCAGTAACGGAGAGAGGGATGTTCGTGGCTATAAAAATGCAGAATTTCATTCCTCTTACGGAGGAGTGAAGCAACGTTGGATTTTGATAGATTCCAAACAAGCTTATGAGCGAGAGAAAAAAACTTTTGAAAAAAATCTTCAAAAGAAGTCAGAGGCTCTTAAAAAGGCGCTGTGGCACTTCAGCCACCAGGTTTTTGGCTGTGATGCTGATGCAAAAAAAGCCTTTGAAAAAATTCAAAAATCCTACCCATTGCATCAGCTTGAATTTATTGTCGAACCAATTATGAAAAATGAGAGTCGTGGCAGGCCCAAAAAGGACGCTCAGCAGGTACAAGCAGGTTGTCGCGCCATAGTGCAGTCAAAAGTCAATGCGGAAGCAGTCCAGAAGAAGCTTAATACTAAGGGGCGATTTATTCTAGCCACCAACAGTACTGACTCTTCGTTGACAAGTGAGAGGATTCTTGAAGCTTACAAAGAGCAGCAAGGGGTGGAGCGGGGATTCAGATTTATGAAAGACCCTCAGATGATGGTGAGTTCAGTATTTCTGAAATCTCCAAAACGGATAGAGGCGCTCATGGCGATAATGGCATTGACGCTATTGGTATACAATGCGGCACAGCATCATTTTCGTAAAAAACTGATCGAAGCTCATGAATCAATCCCAAGTCAATTGGAGAAGCCTACACAAAAACCAACGTTAAGGTGGGTTTTTCAAACAATGGAGGGAATACATGAAGTAGTTCTACACATTCATGCAATGGTTCATTGCGCTATGACGGGACTAAGCGACCTCAGGAGGAAGATAATTCGACTCTTTGGCCCAACAGCGATGAAAATCTACCAAATTGCATAAAAGATCGGGGGAATGCGG
>CAIUGE010000041.1 GCA_903898645.1 Oligoflexia bacterium
AAAATGTAAAAATTAATAATAACTCAAAAAAAATATTCATACTACTACCTTTTTGTATATTATTATTTAAAATAATAATATACACATGAGACGCTGACTATATCCTGCCCATGCATGTAAGACACCTCTTTATCCTTAGGCAGAAAATACATACACATTGTGTGTCAATACTTTCTACAGTCTGCGAGATAATTTGTCAATCCCTAAAGGAGGCCTTTAATAATGAGGGAGCCCCTGGAGCGGACTCTCGCCATAAGCAGACAGGCCCATTGCTCACGCTATCAGCAAGATCGTCCTAATCACCAAAGCGCATACCATAGATACTTAGTGGTGCTAGGTGGCTATTTTTAAAGCTCAGTTTAATTTTTCTCTTCGATTGAGGAAGCTCCACAAGCATATGGTAGAGCTGGACCTGTTTTACCTGAAGAAAAGACTCCCCCATAGAATCAAGCGTCATATGCTCGCCGACCATAGCTTCAGAAGCAGGGAGTCCCGCAACTTCAATCCCTATTTCCGATACCTCAACTGTCCTGGTATGTGTCTCAGCAATAAGTGAGACGCAGCGGCCAGGAGCCACAAAAGTCATCTCCGCCTTGGGGTCTTTTGTACTTATTTTTTCTGGACCCACAAACCATGTCCCCTGAAGGGTCACAAAACCAAAAGCATAGCTATGAAGATGGACAATACCGGTAGCTCCATAGATCAGAGCTTCCTTCGGATCCTCACAAGCCACTCCCTCAGGCCAATGATTGGACGAAGTCTTCGCACCAAATTCAACCGTTCCGCTATCCTTTCGAGCGATTTTTTGATCTGGCACATGGAGGAGATGGAGCGCAAGCCCTGGGTCACGGGAGCGTAAAAAGACCTGCATAGCTTCCTCACAACGAGTCTCCCATGCATCAGCACCAAATTGAAAAACAATCTTCCCTCCCACCATAAGGAGAGTTGCAGGCCTCTGGGCACAACCTAAACCTTCAGCAATAAGGGCACCGAAATCGAGCACGAAGACAACATCAAGATGCAACTTTTCCAAAAAGCGCGCCAGAATGTCCTTTGTTTGCAGAAAATGGTATGTGGGCTCAATAGCGACTACAAGTGTGACACCAAAACCCTTCCACCGTCTCTGCCATTCGCGGATACAGGCAAAAAGCCTCATAGAGGAGAACTTTGTGATATCTAAGAAGCAAAAAAGAGTAGCCCCCTCTATCCCGGCTGCTTCCAGCGGAAACACTTTAACAACACCATCTTCACCCCGGACCCCATAGAGTAAAGGAGCTGAACCCACCCATAAATGCGCTACCTGCTTCCGTGCCTTCTCAACGGCTTCTTCCCGAGAAAGCACCTTTTCCTTCTGTTGCCACTTCTGTGACGGCATTTTACCCTCCTCTTCTTGCTACTAGAAACCGCACTATGCTAAGATACCCGGCATGGAACATGTAGCGCTTATAGAGCGCGCCCGTCGTATACGCAGACATATTCTCACCATGCTAACACAGGCCGGATCCGGCCATCCTGGTGGAAGTTTATCAGCTGTTGAGATCCTTACTGTACTTTTTTTTAATCACATGCATGGTTGGTCTCAAGACCCCTACCCCAGCCGTGATCGATTTGTCCTATCAAAAGGGCATGCAGCGCCAGCCCTTTATGCAGTTTTTGCAGAACTCGGCATCCTAGATCCCGAAGAGCTCCTCAGCTTCAGACGCCTTAACTCGAGACTTCAGGGACATCCAGATCGCCGTCGATTCCCGCTTGTAGAGGCATCGACAGGCTCATTAGGCCAGGGTCTCTCTATTGCCCTAGGACTTGCGCTCGGCCTTGACGCTATTCCTGTCACATGCCTTCTGGGCGATGGAGAAATGCAAGAAGGTCAGGTATGGGAGGCCTGCGCAGCTGCCTCACGCTACCAGCTCCATCAACTCACAATGATTATTGATGCCAATGGCCTTCAGATTGATGGGCGCGTCGAGGACGTCATGCCCCTTGAGCCCCTCGATCAGAAACTTCGTGCCTTTGGCTGGCAAGTTTTTGAGATCAATGGCCATGATATGGACGCACTCAAGGTAGCTCTCAGCGTCCCAACCCATGAACCAAAAGCAATCATTGCCCGCACTATCAAAGGCAAAGGCGTTAGCTTTATGGAGGGGGTTGCATCCTGGCATGGCAAGGCCCCAAATCCAGCAGAGCTAAAAGCTGCACTCGAGGAGTTATCAGCATGAAATCAACACGACAAGCATTTGGCGAAGCACTTATAACCCTTGGAGAAACTTTCCCCCACATCGTCGTGCTCGATGCTGATCTTTCAAAATCAACACGTACAGAGCTTTTTTCAAAAAAATTTCCTGAGCGTTTTTATCAGATGGGCATCGCTGAGGCAAATATGCTCGGGACAGCTGCAGGACTTGCCTTTGCAGGCCACATTCCCTTCGCTTGTAGTTTTGGTTGCTTTGTGACAGGTCGCTACGACACGATTCGTATGAGCATTGCCTATGCAGGCGCACCTGTCTGTATAGTTGGCACCCATGCAGGACTTGCAGTTGGTGAAGATGGCCATTCCCAGATGGGACTGGAAGACGTAGGCCTTATGCGCATGCTTCCAGGAATGGCTGTTATGCAACCACTCCATGCGGCTGAAACACTCGCTGTTATGCAGCATTTCATCACTACACCTCAACCGATGTACCTACGTCTCACACGCCAGGATCTTCCTGAAATGCCACTTAATGATTCATGGGATCCCTACACCCTTCGACTCATTGCAGGAAACCCTGATGCATCAATTGCAGTCATTGCCACAGGCGCGCCGACCTTCGAACTACTCGATGCCGACACATATTCACTCTGGCATGCAACAAGCCTCAAGCCTTTTGACCGAGTATCCATGAGCAAGATTGCAAGTAAAGCCCAACATATCATCACTGCTGAGGACCATAGCACGCTCGGTGGTCTCGGAAGCATCGTGGCTGAAGTCCTTGCTGAATTGCCAAAACATGGCATTTTGCACCGCTGCGGTGTTCAAGATACATTTGGCGAAAGTGGCACACGGGAAGAACTCTACCAGAAGCACGGCATCTCCAAGGAGAAGTTAAGAGCACTTATCAGTAGTCTCTAATCGAACACTACAGCACCTGTTGTAAGGCTGTAGAGACCGGCCACAATCTCTATTTGCCCTATGCTCACAGCCCGAGCGATCAGATCTGATCGACTAATAAGGTCCTTTGCAACACCACGCGCATTGAGCCATACTTCAATCTCCAAATCTTTTGATGGCTGCTTCAGCTTGCCACGAATACGCGGATGAATATCTGCCACTAATAGATTCAGATTCTTACTACCCGCACTTTTGCCGCACAAAGTATTCACAGCACATTGCACAGCTCCACAATTAGTATGGCCTAAGACAACAATCAGACGGCTTTCAAGCGTTTCAACAGCATACTCAATACTTGCAATCAAACTGGGTGAGAGGGCAGTTCCCGCCGATCTGACACTAAAAAGCTCTCCTAACTTTTGATCAAACACAATTTCAGGTGGCACCCGGCTATCACTACAGGAAAGCACAATAGCCTCGGGGCTCTGCCATTCAAAAAGCCTCAAGATATCAGCCCTCGTTTGACCATCTTGCCTCACAAGCCCTGACATGAATCGATTATTTCCTCTTTTGAGAAGCGCAAGCGCCTCCACAGCTCTCATAGGCATAAAAAATCCTAATCAAACACTACGGCACCCGTTGTAAAACTATAGAGACCAGATACGATCTTTATTTTGCCCAGAGTAACAGCCCGTGCAATAAGATCTGACCGCTTGACAAGATCCTGTGCAGCGCCTCGTGCATTCAACCACGATTCGGTTTCTAAATTTTTTGATGGCTGTTTCACTTTACCACGAATACGCGGATGGATATCTGCCACTAAAAGATTCAAGTTCGCACTGCCTGCGCTTTTGCCGCCCAAAGTATCCATGGCACACTGCACAGCCCCACAGTTCGTATGACCCAAAACAACTACTAGCCGGCTCCCCAACGTCTCAACAGCATATTCAATACTTGCAACCAAACTTGGCGACAATACGGCACCAGCTGACCTAACGGTAAAAATCTCTCCCAATTTTTGATCAAACACAATCTCTGGCGACACTCGACTATCACTGCAAGAAAGCACAATAGCGTTGGGACCCTGCCACTCAAAGAGCCTCGCAATGTCCTCCTTAGCCTGGCCATCTGTCCTAACGATGCCAGAAATGAATCGATCATTCCCTTTTTTTAAAAGCGAAAGCGCCTCAATAGCCCCAACAGGCAAAATGTGTGGTTCATTCTTCGCATAGACACTCAAAACTGTCAGCAAAAGCACTGCTATACTCTGTCTAAAAACCATACACCCTCCTTTGGGATTACCCACTACTAAACTTGTATCATTTAATTTAAGATTCTGCAACTCGTCAATAAAACGTGACATAGCACGTTACCGTCTCATTGTACAGATAAAACTATCCCCTATTGTAAATAGTAGCGCCCTGACCATAAGGGGACTTATCCGTAGACACATATGGCCGCAAGTGCTCTCTCTCACATAATTAAACGCACTTTCAGAGATCATTATCATCAAAATAACACGCCAAGTCTAATGACTTTTTCTCACATAAATGAACGCACCTCTTTGGGTGAAATGCTGTACCTCTTTTTGGATCACGAACGTGACCGAAGCATGGACAAACTTCATAAGAGGCAACGTATGGACAGAAAGATGACGGAATACCTAATAAGCGGGAAGAGTCAGCGCTTTATCATCAAAAACCTGGAAGTAGGACGCAATAGAGTAAAGAAGGTAAGGCAATTGGCAGAACAGAAGGGCTATCTTAGCGGAACGCCTCTGCCTGCCTTCCCTGAAGCGCCATTCCCAGATAGACAAGACGTCAGAAATGAGAAAAAAGTACCTACAGGCTCGATCCTAGTCCCAATGATGGCGCAAATACAAGAGAGAATAGAATCAGGCTGGAGTTTGATTACTAGTTTCGAGGAGCTAGGGCCTGCCGTGAGTTTTGCAACCTTTTATCGCTTTTTAGTTCGCCACAATATATTGAAAGGCAGCCTTAAGCCGAGAAGCTAGGTTGGGTATGAGATCATACACGATCCGGATGAAGCCTTGATTTTGGATTGGGGCAAGCTGCGTGATGTGCTTGATCCTGATACTGGTGTGACCCACATTGCCCCCTGAAGTTTTCAGAAAATTTTTAATTTAGGGCACGGGGTTGCAATCCTTGCTCATCTAGCGCAGATTCCGCCTAAACGGAGGGTTCTGTGCCATGGAATTGGGCAAAAATGAAGAACTTGATGCAACAAGTCGCACTTGAGATCATCTTGGTCTCGTGTCCGCAACCTTTAAAGATCTTGGTCTTATGAAGAAAATTGACGCAATCGCTTTCTAGCGAGGATCTAAGACGTATCGTGGCGCCCAAACATGCAATCTTGGCAATGATCTTTAATGGACGTGGGTTTTCTCAGAGGACCATTTATATGGTCCCGAGATTCTTCGCAAATAAACCCGTTGATCGCCTTATAGGGTCAGGGATTACAGCCAAGAACCTTGATGACCATGCTCTCGGGGAGGTTCTGGATGAAATTTATGCCTTCGGAACAACAAATTTTTTCGCTACACTCGCCGTTCAAATAGGCGTAGAAAATAACTTCTTTGGCAAAACGGCACATTTAGATACGACGAGCATATCAGTTTATGGTGACTATGCTGAGCAAGATCCAGAATCTTCCGCTATTTCAATAACGCATGGGTTCTCTAAAGATCATCGTCAGGACCTCAAGCAGATGATGTGCGCATCTTTGCACAACTGGTGCTGGTGATTCCCCTTTTTGGTTTGAGGCTCAAAGTGGCAATAGCTCTGATAAAAAAACTTTTTCAGAAATCATTCAGAGAACAAGGTCTTTTTTAGCTAACATGAAAGCCTGTCCCGACCTTATTTGGGCAGCAGACTGCTCTTGACACAAAAAACGGTTTACTGAGTAAAACGGGCATACAGTGGAACTCGCGTGTGCCTGAAACGATCAGAGAAGCAAAAGACATAATTCGCATGGATGATGCAACTATTTTATGGTCTCAATAACGGAGAAAGGGACGTTCGTGGCTATAAAAAAGCAGAATTTTCTTCCTCTTATGGAGGAGTGACGCAACGTTGGTTTCTGATAGACTCCAAGCAAGCTTATGAGCGAGAGAAAAAAGCTTTTGAAAAAAATCTTACAAAGAAGTCAGAATTACTCAAAAAGGATATGGCATTTTGGCAATAAGATTTTTTGGCTATGATACTGATGCAAAAAAAGCCTTTGCAAAAATACAAAAATCCTCCCATTGCATCAGCTTGACTTGATTATCGAACCAATCATGAAAAACGAGAGCCCGGGCAGACCCCCAAAGGATGCTCCCTGGCATCAACCTAATAGTGCGCCACTACCATATTTAATGGCTATAGAACACAGATCCCGACCCCAAGGAAGAGAAATTTTTCTCTTCCCGTCTTTTTCTTTGATAGATTGGAGATTATGGACGGAGGATTAGGAGG
>CAIUGE010000042.1 GCA_903898645.1 Oligoflexia bacterium
CTAGCGCAGGCATTTGCATAATCTGCCATATCTTTATAGACGATCCCCATACGTTTATGCAGAAGGGGATTACCCTGATCAATATGCAGGGCTGCTGTCAGGAGCGCAACGGCTGCTGTATAGTTCTTCAGTTTGTAATTCGCCCAACCTGCATTTTGTTTTGCATCCGCAGAACCAGGAGCTTGCTGCATGACCTTAGTAAAGAGCTTGAGGGCATCAGGAGCATTCCCAACTTCAAGGAACTCTTTACCTAGAGCAAGGAGTGTGAGGGTACTATTGGGATTGTTGCGGAGCTCAAGCGTGAGCTCTTGAACAGCAACTACGTGGTTGCCTTGAACGGAATACAGGATACCTAGGTAGTAGTGGAGATTGGGATATTTTGGATAGATCTCATAGATACGCTGGAGCTCGTCTTTTGCTTTATCAAATTGAGAGCGCTTGGCAAAAATCTTATACCGCTCCAAATAGCCTGTTGGGTCAGAGGGATTGCGATCTGAAAATGATTTATAGGCATCGAGTGCTTGGGTGAGGGCACGGGTATCAAAAGATTCCCGGTTCATGGCAATCTCGGCCTGGAGCTTCCAAGCAAATGCATGGTCTGGATTCACACTCATGGCCTGATTCACGTACTCCTGCGCTTTGTCCCAAGCACCTTTTTGAATTTGAAGCTGGGCGATAGCAGTCAAATACTCAGCGCGACTGCCATTGGAGCGCTTGAATTCATCCTCTAACATACTGACTGCATGGCCCAAGGAGTCTGTATCAGCCGTGCATTTCGCTGTTTGAATCAATGCTTCCACATTGAATGGATCATAGCGGAGACCAAGAGCGAAAAAGACGGGTGCATCTTTAAAATTCTTGGTCGACATAAGACTTTTGCCGTATGCAAAATAGACATCCGGGTCAATTGTCTCTCGGGCCATAGCTTTTTTATAATAGAGCTGAGCATCGACAAAACGGCCTTGCTTTTGGTACAGATCGCCTGCTGCTTTATCAATGAAGCTTTGTGTCACTGGTAGCTTGCGGAATTTTTCAACTGCATGCAACGCTTCATCCCACTCATAGCTTTGGATGAGACTTGCTATGTAACGTGACCAGACTTTGACATTTTCAGGCGCCTTTTTTGCAGCCGCCTCATAATTGCGACGCGCATTTTGCACATCATAAAGAGCACTGAACATATCTCCCATTTCAAGCAAGGGGAGAGGGGAGTCATCATCGGCTTCCCTTGCTTGAAGCAAAGGCGCCATAGCATCTTGGAACTTGCCTTTCCTCATCAAATTTTCTGCATCGCGTAGATGGCTATACATACGAGCAGTTTGCTTCATGCGATCTGCTTCTTTCCCTTGACCAAGCTCACCGCGTAACGTGTAAAGCTCCAAAATGATGTCACGATTTTCGGAATCGAGTTTATGAGCCCGCTCAAGTGCAAGGAGGGCTGATGCAAGCAATTTTCCACTCAGTATTTTGAGTATTTTCGCATTGTGTCGTCAGCTATAGGAAACCTCTGAGGCCAACGATTGTCTTTTGCTAGTTTCGAGATAGACGGGTCTTATATCTCCATGTCTAAAGGTAGGGGCTTTACGACAGTTAAGGTAAAGCAGACAGCAGTTCTCGGTGAAGATTCTTTCGTTGCTGAGAGCGCCTTAAGCACTGCGTCGTGATTTTCTTTTTCGTACTATTTGTGATCTTTTCGACAGATAACAAGCTGTCTCAATTTTGACATCAGCCGCTCTAACGAAGGGTTTTGCGCCAAATAATGGTCCCCGTAGGGGAAAAATTTTCACCGAGAACTACTGTAAAGCAGAAACCCAGCTTGCATAAGTATAGCGACTTTGCTATAATAGGAGGGGTGCAAGTTCTCTTCTATCAAACCAGTAGTGGACGTTCCCCGGTCACCGATGAACTAGATAGCTTGCCAGTCCAAGCATCGGCTCATGCCTACGAGTTGCTCGATGGGATTGAAACTTATGGCCTGAGTGCCCCACGTGTGATCTTCCGGCAGTTAGAGGGGAAACTGTGGGAGATTAAGATGAACCTACCACAAACCGGAGGCTATCGGATTTTCTACTGTCTCATCGAAGCAGGCAACATGATCCTGCTTCATGCTTATGCGAAGAAGTCCCAAAAGGCACCGAAGAAGGAGCTGGAAACTGCGTGGCGTCGCCTGCTGGACGCCCAAAAGCGAGGAATATAAAAATGAAACACACACATCTGCCACTCAAAAAGGTGCTGCAAAAAAAGCTCAAAGACCCAGAGTTCCGACTCTATTTCAAGGAGTCTCGGGCCATCTCCGACCTGTGCGAAGCAGTCGCCCGAGCACGGCTCGCCCGAGGATTGAGTCAAGTGGCGCTAGCCAAGAAAATCGACACCTCCCAATCCGTTATCGCTCGCTTAGAGCGAGGCAACAGCGGCAGCATGCCTAGCCTCGACCTTCTCAGTAGGATTGCGAATGCGCTCGACCTCGATCTTGTAGTCGGCTTTGAGAAAAAGAAGGCCGCGTAGTACCTAGACTTCGTTCTGCGATGGGGGGAGAAATCCCCCTGGTCTACTCTCCTGCACCCGAGCGTTTAAGAAAATCGTTTATTTCAAGGACTACTTGCTTGACGTGAGTTGGTAGCTTGAGTTTTTGAGCGAAGATCACCCAGTGTGCGTTAATCGGACTTACGCGCCGCAAACCCCTTCCCCACTCTAGTAGGGAAAACTCTACCGGGGGTTCGAATCCCTCTCTCTCCGCCATTTTAGAAGCAGGACTTGAACTCTGCTTTATCTGGAGCGTCTGGCTCCATCTCGAGGTACTTTCGAAAGCTAGCGCAGGCATTTGCATAATCTGCCATATCTTTATAGACGATCCCCATACGTTTATGCAGAAGGGGATTACCCTGATCAATATGCAGGGCTGCTGTCAGGAGCGCAACGGCTGCTGTATAGTTCTTCAGTTTGTAATTC
>CAIUGE010000043.1 GCA_903898645.1 Oligoflexia bacterium
GTATGGCCGAGCTTTAACTGCTGAGGAAGTACGGGATATCTGGGACGCAAAAGCGACACAGATTACGCAGATTGCCAAATTGACAGGGGCACTCTCCGGACTCTTCACAGGCGAAGCAGATGGAATTACTACAGCATACACAGCTGGCACCAATGCGATTGATAACAATTTCATGCAAAAGACCATGCCGGTGCTCTGGGCAGCAATGGAGCTTGGGCTGCTCGAAGCAGCTGGGACGTTGAAGATTGCGCCCGCGCCTGATATGACGGGTATTCGCACGTTGGACCAGCCTTCGTTGGACCAAAAAGCGACGGAGCTTCAGCAAGACCCTGGGTATCAGGCTTCTGATGCTGATATGGGCATGGGAACGACAGGAGATGCTCCGGTTGGTCCAGTAGCGGGCGTCGGTTCTACTGCTGGACATGTACTTCGTAAAGTTCCGGAACCAGTAGCTACGGATTCTGCAGGGCAAACTGGAGCTAAGGAGGCCACTAAGAATGCTGGTAAACAGAGAAATAAACCCCCGGAACCATTGTCAGAGGCCAAGGGTGCGGGTCACACCATCATTGAAAGACCTGGAAGAGAAGGGCAGTACACTACCTATAACGCAGACGGTACGCTGAAGCAATACCGTGGATCTGGGCAAGACCATAGCGGTATGCCACGACCAAATGTCAAAGAAACAAAGTGGAATACTAACCCTAAAACTGGAGAACCGCATCTTGATAAAGGGAGAGTTCGAGTGCCCCGACCAGATGAGTTTCCTGAATAATAGCATTAGGAGGAGAATGTGGATTCTAAAAATAGATTAGATCTAATTGATTATATGCAATGGAAAAAGGAGGACGGCAAGTCGTACTTTTCTTTATTTGATTATTTGTCGGTTCAATTTAAAAGATTTCCACTTCCGATTGACGCCTGGGTAGCCTTTTCTGAGATATTTGTACCTCAGTTTATTGAGAGTGATGGGCGTATTTTTATTGAAGAGTGCTTCAAAGAAAAGCAAGATGATTATAACAGATATTCAAAAGAAGGGTTGTCAAAAAAAGAAATTGAATTCTGGATTAATATTATTTGCCTGGATGGGCTCTTCTATGATTTACCAGGTGAAACAGATAAAATCTCTATCTTCGTCGGAGAAAAGCTCAAATTGAGCTGGGAAATGAAATTAAAAAACGATTTTCCAAACAGGAAGTTTACAGTATCGTTGCAAAAGGATGATGATGTTGGTGATTTTTTGATTACACTTTTTGAGGTAACAGATTGGTAACTGGTCAGCCTAAAAAATATTCAACTTTTCTCTTGACACATATTTTGTAATATTTTTTGCATAAACCGTTCATCGAAGGACTGATATTTTTATGGCTCCCGTAGCGACTACGGTGCCTGTCAGCAAGTCATTCATCGACACATGAGGTAGAGCAAGATAAGTGCTCTATTCTCTCTCCCTGCGCCCTATCTATTGCATACATCGCTACCGCCCCATATAATTCCATGGTATGACTTCAGCTGAACATGCAGCATGGAATAAGGTTATTACTATGGCGCATCGCACATCCGCTCACACATGGGTTCAAGAAGAGTTTTGGGAAGCAATTTTTTGAGACAAAAGGCTCAGGGCAAGGCTCATCAAGTTTACAGATTGCAAAACAAATAAGCCAAATGCACCTATTAATAAAGCCAATCGTAAGCGCTCCATGAACCCTATGTGACGAAGCCGCACAAAAAGTTCATGCTGATCTCCAAGAAGGAGATCGATGTATGAAAAACTGTCGCAAGTCCATTGATACCCTTTGCACATGTCGACAAGGTCACGATGAGTAAAGACAGCTTTGAAGTCACGGATTGATTTTATCTTACAACTCCAAGGAAGTGACGCAAAAAGTAGCGACCCACTCAGCGTCAGGGAATAGCTGTGCCTCTACTATTTTGGCTGATACAAACGCTTCCCTTTGGGTGTTCTCTTTACGACGGAGCTTCGATTGCATAACGTAGAAACACGACACTTTGATGCCATGTTCTAAACAATAGGCTTTGACCCTTGCTGGATGCTTCTCTGCCGCTGCAATGGTAATTTGCCATTCATCACAAGTTCTTTTCGTACTTAAGTTCTTCATGCATCAATCTCCTTCTTGGAGATCAGTATGAACTTTTTGTGCGGCTTCGTTACACAGGGTTCATGGAGCGCTTATTCAAAGAATGCATCATCACGTACTTGGCAGAGAACAAGAGCCGCAAAGAAGGCATTCGTCAAGCAGCGCTTGAAGCACGAACAGCTGAGCATGTCCCATTTTTAGTTGATGCTAAGTTTTATAGTATAGGTAACTTCATAAGTATTGCAACGCCAAAAGTAATAGTATAGACTCCTGTCATGAGCAACAAGCATAGTGATTACAACATTCGATTACGTGCAATAGAAGCAATTTCTGATGGCCAGTCAGTGGAAGCAGTAGCTA
>CAIUGE010000044.1 GCA_903898645.1 Oligoflexia bacterium
GGATACCTTTGTCAAAAGCCGCCTAATCCTCCGTCCATAATCTCCAATCTATCAAAGAAAAAGACGGGAAGAGAAAAATTTCTCTTCCTTGGGGTTGAGATCTGTGTTCTATAGCCATTAAATATGGTAGTGGCGCACTATTAGGTTGATGCCAGGGAGGTAAAAACTGCAACTGGTAAGCTATTTGGAGGAGGAAATCAAATCTATGTCAATCAACAAATTCCAAAAAAATGGATCCTTACAACTGGCAAAGATTTTGAACGAATTCCTTAATTATGGTACAAGAAGCTTATGATAAAAGAATATGTTTTAGCTAACAATTTCACAATACAAAATAGCCGAGCTTTTTTTCAATTAATCGATCTCATTAAAAAGCTCGAGACAACTCAAGAGCTCAAGCAGGTTGACGGGAATTGTTTAGTTTCTGAGTTCGACAAGGGAACCTTTCCGTCGGATATCATTAATATGTTGTTTATTAATCCGAACTCACATACTT
Source organism: Oligoflexia bacterium (assembly GCA_903898645.1). GTDB lineage: Bacteria > Bdellovibrionota > UBA1018 > UBA1018 > UBA1018 > CAIUGE01. Next base: position 497 of record CAIUGE010000044.1, read on the forward strand.
ACTACTTCTTAGCTTGTGATTCATACCACGGTGGGGCAAGCTGGGAGATTGTCAGCAACAAAGAGGAGTTAGATGCTATGCTTATATCAATCAAGAGCATGGGTTCCAAGTTTCCTACAAAGCGAAGAATGTTTAAATTTTTCATAATCCTTCTGATTCAATCCTCAATTTCTCAAGCATCCCCAGGAACAGAACGTCACGGCAAGGAGATCTTTATCCCTTTTTGTCATTATACTCCAGCACCCTATTTAGCAGGAATCCTACCTCGAAATTTTGGCCCATTTCAAAGTGACGCCACTTTAATCGTTGCACCTCCAACAGAATTTCTCAGAACGATGGACTTTAAAGGCGGAGTCGAGGTTTATGATGTCTTTGGGGATTTAGCCTCTGGATGCGGGCTACATGCCGTATGGCAATCACACTTACCTTGGCTTCGAGATCGAGACTTTGTGCCTGTTGGATTTTGCTCAACTCACCACGGACAACCTCATGAAGATTCCTACTTAATTCTCCAAAAGAAGAACGCAGGTCTAGCATTTAAAATTCAAGGCATAGCCCCCGAAGGATTAGAAGTTTCAAAGCAATTGATTCGAGCAACGGTAAGTTTTTCTCGGCAGATGCAAATCACTCGCCCAGAAGAATCTCATGAAGTTCTCCTAAGACTTTTGATACAAAAAGCTCATGGAGAGTGGACACCTGTGATTGAGAAAAAAATTGCGGTCAAAGCCTCTTTTGAGAGAGTGACTTGGGAAATGGCATTAAGGGATATTGACCCTGGTACATCCATACAGTTTGACATGAGTGTTCTGGAAGAAAACTTCGGAACTTTAAGACTCTACGACGCCCGTCTTTACGGGGCCGCCTGTTACCCCGACTTCGCTCATCCAGAGAGTTGTTTATGAATAAAATAATTATTTTTTCTACCTATTTTGGAACACCAGAAAATGTCTGGCAGAAAAAAAGAAACACTCTCTTCTTCATGACGATCTTTCTCTCTCTCATTTTATCTTCATGCATCAAAATATCCGAAACGAAGTACAAAGATCAGGCTAAAAACAGGAGCGCATCCGTTTTCCAAAAAAAATCCTTTTTCAATTCACAAGATTTTTTTAATTCTGATATTCTTGATTTTCAGGTTGAGAATTCTGCTTCGTCTGTAGTGCTCACAGAGCTTCAAAACCATCAGAGAGAGCAGGCAATTCGCACTGTAGAGCAAGTGAATCCTCGCGACGGCTCTAAGAAAGTGCTTCTGAATTCTCAAAGAGATGGGGGTTGGCCAATAGCCATCAGCACGATCATTAAGAGAAAAATTGTCGTCGCTTCAGCAAAAACATCTCCAAATCAAAATGAAAGCGAACGCGAAATAGAACTCTTAACTTATGATCTTATCACTGGGCAACTCACTCAAAGGGTAGATCTAGGCCGTTATTTTGAAGGCGTCAATTCAAATATTGATCTTGAGTTCGAAGACTCATTCGTCTTCAATCTCAAGACAGATGCAGCAGGCAATGTGAATGCCCTCATCCGTACGGCCGATTGGAATATTTTTCTTTTGCGCTTAACACCAGACTTGAATTTCATTTCTCGATTCCTCATTATGGATGCCCCCTGTATCCATCGAATGCTTTTTGAACTCACCCAAGATGGCTCTCCTATTATTGGACTCAAGCTAGATTCTAGAGAAATTTCATTCGTCGAAACGCACCACCATTTCCATCTCGATCATAATACTCAACAAGCACTATTCGTTTTTAACATCCAAGGAAAGCTTCAAAGTGTACTGCCCATTCATGATCCTTCGGTGAGCATTTTGTCCATCCAAGTCACATCTGGAATCCTAGCAGCGTCAGGTGTTCAGGCCTCTCACGCTTATGTTGGAGTGTACCACATAAGACGCGAACCACTGGAGACTTTAGACTTTGCTTGGGAGCGCACATTTCAGGCAGATCCAGGATTATCTGCAAAAGGAAGGTCTGCAGTTCCATTGTCTGACGGGAGAATAGCCGTTGGAGGTACCACAGGATTTATCCACGTCCCAAGTGGCAGCAAGGTTAAACCTGGCAAGGCACTTCTCATCGAATACAGCGCAACTGGGGGAGTCTTGCGCTCAGAGGCCTTTGGTGAAAAAAGGAATAATCAGATAGCTTGCATCAGAGTAACCTCAGACGGTTTGGTGTTTGGGGCTGCAGCCTTGAATGGATGGATTACCCATGATGCTCCTGCAGATCAGCACAGTACATCAGCAATCTTTCAGTTTGATTTCTGACGTAACTATGAAAAAAGAAGACTCATTTGTCAAATGAAAACAAAATTTTATCTTTACACGACGCATTGCACAGCTCCTCCAAGCAGCGCCAACATCCACTTTAGGATGCATCATGATTGCACCAGGCGAAACAAGTCTTGAGGCATTAAAACCAGGTACACTTGAAATCCTCGAACTCTCTGGACTTTTCATTGACGCCC
>CAIUGE010000045.1 GCA_903898645.1 Oligoflexia bacterium
AATCTTCAACGTCCCAGCTGCTTCGAGCAGCCCAAGCTCCATTGCTGCCCAGAGCACTGGCATGGTCTTTTGCATGAAATTGTTATCAATCGCATTGTTGCCAGCTGTGTATGCTAGAGTAATTCCATCTGCATCACCTGTGAAGAGTCCGGAGAGTACCCCTGTCAGTTTGGCAATCTGCGTAATCTGCGTCGCTTTTGCGCCCCAGATATCCCGTACTTCCTCAGCAGTTAATGCCCGGCCATGCTCCTCGCGTTTGGCTTGGATCTCTTGAATGACATCTTCTTGCAGTGGTTGCGCAAGGATGTCGGCAACAAGTTCTGATGTCATCGCGCCTGCTGCGGCTGCTGCTGCAGCGACTGCTACATCTCTATCTGCTAAGGCAGCGCAGCCTGCGCTCATGGGCGCCGCGCAACCGCCGCCGCGCATATGCTTGCGCCCCACTATGAGGGCACCTTGTATGTGGTGGGTCAAGGCGGTACGCCTGAGTACCTCAAATTGAAGATCTAAAACGAGCATTGTTCGAATTTTCTACGAAATTTCATATCCGCGTACAGGATGGCGCCTGACTTCGGTATCAACAACTCAGCCTGAAATCTGGAGCTTCTTTCTCCATAAAGCAAAGAGTACTGTCTCAGAATGAATATGATCCGGGAATCTATCTGTGAGTTCCTTTTGAATCTGTTTTGCTTTGTTAAAGTCAGAAATCAGTCCGGTATTGGTCAGTCTCTCAACAGGGATCAAGCTCATAAATGTTGAGCAATTGAGCAACGGATCAATCCGATTTTCCGTGTCAATTAGTTCGTAGCCCAAAAACTCGAATGATGGACTATTAAATTGACTCACCTGAACCAAAGTCGGCTCTGGTAACACGGCTAGGATTTCTATCTGCGGTTCATTTGCCACCCGTTTCATCAAGTAAGAAAGATCTGAGAAAAGGTCGTGAGCCAGGAATTCATGCACTTTGTGGCGCATGTCCTCCTCCGTTAGACTTTGAATCACGCTAGGACAAAGCATACTATCAAGAGACACAACCTCCTTTAGCTGGCTTAAGTCGTGGCCCTGGACAATGCGTTGCTACGCACTGTGACCTGATGGATTCAGCTTTCTAAGCGCAACATATCCTATTTGCATATGTACCTACTTTGAAGTTGGTGCATTATCGTAACCTCCAGGAACTGGACCTGTTGTTTTCGGTGCTATCGGCTTGCCCTGAGCATCAAATTCCATCCTGTGCTCATGTGGCCGCAGTCCTCCGTGATCGTGATCAAAATCTTGTCTCGTAAAAGGGCGACCATTTTCATCATAGAAGGTCCGTGACTTAACTTTGCCAATAACTCAATATAAGCGGCATCGAAATCGATTATTTTTTCTTAGGCTCCTCTTTGGACAACCACCAAGCGTCAGTTTTATATTTATCTGGTATATTCTCATTAAGGAGATCGAATCCTAGTTCGTCAATAACAATCTCACACCATTCATCCCATAAGTTTTCAGGTAGTTTTGTTCCACACCACGGACAGAAGGCAATAACTTGGACCGCACAACCATCTTTTACATCGAGCTGATACTGTCTAACCTTAGGGCTATAAGTTACTCCCACATCCCCATCGTTCAGATGGAATTCCATTTCAACGCAACAATGCTTCATTTATTCTCCATCTTTCTTCCTTTAATGGGAGGTTTAGTCATTTCTCCCGTGGTTGGGTCCAGTGATCCTAAGTGCTTACCATTGCGGCCATACACTTCGATGTCTTGATGCGTATAATCCCAATTATAGTATCTCTTATCCCTGCCTTCACCAGAGGTTTTGTATTTTCCTCTATAAGGCCCCAGTGCCTTCCAATGCTTACTTTCGGAGGGTCCTCTAACTTCTGGATGAGCCTTCCCCTCAAAATCCGTGACTGCTGGTTCCGGAACTTTACGAAACGCATAACCAGCAGCAGACCCGACGTCCGCCGCTAGACCAACCGGAGCATCTCCTGTCGTTCTCATGCCCATATCAGCATCAGAAGCCTGATACCCAGGGTCTTGCTGAAGCTCCTTCGCTTTTTGGTCCAACGAAGGCTGATCTAATGTGCTAATACTAATATCAGGCGCGGGCGCAATCTTCAACGTCCCAGCTGCTTCGAGCAGCCCAAGCTCCATTGCTGCCCAGAGCACTGGCATGGTCTTTTGCATGAAATTGTTATCAATCGCATTGTTGCCAGCTGTGTATGCTGTAGTAATTCCATCTGCATCGCCTGTGAAGAGTCCGGAG
>CAIUGE010000046.1 GCA_903898645.1 Oligoflexia bacterium
TAAAAACTTATCAGTGTGCTTTAGCATGCTGCATTATAATCACTTCTTCCTGACCAAATCTAACAAAAAAGAGAAAAGACTCGATGCATCATTTTAGGCTACGCACAACATAGTCTGAAGAGCCATAAAACAAAAGTCATTAATGATATTGTTTTCCAAACAAAACTTCTCTCCTTCAACGCCTCAGTTGAAGCAGCTCGAGCAGGAGAACATGGAAAAGGCTTTGCCGTTGTAGCTGAAGAAGTAGGAAACCTTGCGCAAATGAGCGGAAACGCTGCAAAAGAAATAGCGGACATGCTCGATGCTAGCACCCACCGCGTAGAATCCATCATTCATGATACAAAGACACAGGTCCAAGAACTTGTCGCACAAGGCCGAATCAAACTCGACGATGGCCGTCGTGTAGCTGGTACATGTAATGACATTTTAGTGGATATTGTGACATCTATTGATCGCGTTGTCACCATGATCCATGAAGTCGTCTCTGCATCTGAAGAACAAGTAAAAGGCGTGGAGCAGATTACTGTCGCAATGCACCGAATGGACCAAAGCACCCACAATACATCGCAAATGTCCAGCGACAACAATCATTATGCACAACAACTTGCCGAACAGGCACACACATTCCGCAATATTGTGAAGCAGGTCAAATATGCAGTCTTTGGCCGAGAACAAACAGCGACTGCCGTCGAGCAAGACAAAGCAGAAGACGCAGCGTAATGAAGACCCTGAATCGCCACAAAGACATTGACTGAATCGACGAAATAGCTGAACCTCTAAGAATGATATCCTTGATCAGAATTATCTTTACAAGAAACATCATAAGCGCTCTTCTCTTAACAACGCCTGCATTTGCCTCTCTTCCGTTTGTTTTTAGTGCAGGCAACCCCATCTCGGCATCGCAAATGAATGCCAATTTCAGCTACATCATTAGTTCACTCAGCAATATGCAGTCCATAATATTCTATGCGTGGGGAGGCGGAGGGGGTGGCGGCGGCGCCTCAGTCGGTGGTCCTGGTGGATTCACAAGTCTTTTGGTGACAGGAGCTATTGCTCCAGGCAGCGTCTTGAACGTCCTTGTTGGTGCAGGCGGGCCATTTAATAATGATTCCTCAGGCTATGGAGGAGGGTTCTCTGGCATTTTCTCAGGCTCAGTAACACAAGCAAATGCCCTTATTATTGCAGGCGGCGGAGGCGGCGCCTCCTATATCTACAGTGGTGGCGCAGGGGGCAATCCAGCAGCTGCAGGCCAAGGCACCTACCCTGGAGGCGCAGCCACAATGAATACTGGAGGCACAGCCGGTGGGAGCTCCTACCCAGGTACAGCCGGAACCGCTCTTCTAGGAGGCACTGGTGGACGCCAAGGTGGCACCAGCACCACAGCAGTCTACGGCGGCGGAGGGCCATCACAGGCAATAAATTACCCAAGCGGAGGGGGTGGGGGTGGTTACTATGGGGGCGGAGGCGGAGGGAGCGCTGGAACAGGCGGCCCTGGACAAACAGGAACAGGCGCAGGAGGAGGAGGCACCTCTTACTATTTTGGGGGAGCTGGCACGTATCTTAATGGGTCTACTGGAACAGCCACCGCACCTAACTCCACATCACCTGTCTATACTTTAAGTGCAGGCGCAGGAGGCGGCACGAATACAACTGGCAACAATGGCCTCATCGTCATTAGCGCAAATGGCACAACAACGACATTTACTTATACTGGGGCTTTGCAAACGTACACAATTCCAGCTCTTTTTAAATAATCACTCATCATCAAAACAATGCGAGGTCACCCTTTTTTGATCAAGGATCTCACCTGAGCCATTCAAAATAAGGAGCTGCCCAGAACGCAGATAACGGTACGCAGCTTGGCCTTGGTACTCAATTGCTGTGCCTGGCTCGCCATCAAAAGGCACAGCAAGCGCTTGAAAGATCTCTGCTGCTTTAAGTCGCAGCATTCTTTCATCTATTGTGGCAACGGCAAATAAGAAAAATATCATAAAGCTCCTTCAATAGTCAGCTTAAGAGAAACTTGAGCTGATTCGCCATTGGCGGGTGTTGCAGTAATACGAAGATCGACAGTTGAGCCTATTTGAGCAGATGGAGAAACTTTGATAAAAAGAGCTGTGCGGGGAGAGGCTGCAAATTGAGGATAGGTACCGAAAAACGTAGGCAAGCCATAGAGTTTGCTTTGCTCAAACCCATGGATTTTTGGGTACATGAGCTCGCAGCTACCATCTGGTAAGAGCCCCTGGTTCCAAGACGGAAATTGGAGCATGGAATCAGATGACTCGACATGCAATCTCACGCCTCCGGCTGTCACATCACTGAGGTTTATGAGGTCAAACCAGAGGGCTACCACAGTATTTGGCACCAATGCATGCCGCCCACCTGAGGAATAGGGAAACTCTGCACGGATCCCTGAAGTAAAAAGCCAACGCCGGATAAGAGACGCATCGTCCTCAATAAAGGCCTTGGTAAGTGCAAGCCAGGAGCCAGTGACACGAGGCATATCAAGGAGGCCTCTTTCTTGAAGGGGCTTTTTGATCGACGGGAGCCCTGCACGCATGGCTGCATCAAGAAGCTCTTTGGCAAAATTGATGAATGTAATGGGAGAGCGAACAACGTTATTGGGATGCGGTAAATGCTTCAAGGTATCAATTAAAAGCTTTTGAAAATCAACTTCCGTGAGAGCAGCATACTCAAAGACATCCCAAAGCGCTCCTGACATGAGAAGCGACACATTATGAATCTGATCCTGCTGACGATTCTGCTCAATAATAAGCTTAGGATGCAGTGCGGTATCGGCATAAGGCCATCCGAGCCCATCAGGGTAAATATAGCTTATATGCCCAAGAGAAAAAGTCGGGTACTTGGTGCAATATGGGTAACTAGCATCATACATCGGGCACTTGTGAGCACCGCGCACATGAACTGAACCATCGAAAGAGCCTAAAGCCCACCGACTAAAAAGCTTGGGGTCAAAATCCTGTTTGAGCTCGTGATGGAAGAACACCATCGCCATACTGTCTGATAAAGCCTCACTGAGGGCGCCCGCTTCATCATACCCAAGTTGTTGAAGGGACTCCCCATAACTTATCACAGAGATCGCATGTTCAAGCTCATGCACAAGCACAAGTGCATCATCTGCATAGTACGCACCTGGCTTTTTGATCGAATCCCCGAGGCAGACATAATCGCGAAGCATGCTATGGCCATCATCAACCTGAGAGTAATAGGAATTATCCTGCTTGCCGCAGTGCGCATCAATCAAGACCGAACGCATCTGAGGCAAGACTGGCGCCATAGCACTTAAAAAACGATCCCCATAGTAGTAAGCCATGACCTCTTGGAATGAACTTTGATTATGGGCAAAATCGTAAATGCCATTTTTTTGATAGGCCCCATACCGCCCATTACACCTGGCCCCATTCACAACTGCAACATACTGCCCCGACAGAGCCCCTGAATCATCAAGATGATCGAGAGGTACCCACGATGCATACTCATTAAGGGCGTTAGGAAAAAAATTCAAAGAGGCAACAATAGGATCAATCTGAAAAACACGGCCCCAGGAATGACGAGAGAACACCGATTGGCGCGAAAAGGGATTCAAGGAGACAGGTGCACAGCCCTCACGGATTTGACGTTTTATTTCGAGTGATTGCCCACACCCAAAAAAAACGCAAAGAGTCAAACTCATGATTCTCATAGTATTTTTATACTAGTATGAATTTATTTTTACATATACTATAAAAATTGGTGGATCGCGCAGGGATTGAACCTGCGACCCGCTGATTAAGAGTCAGCTGCTCTACCAACTGAGCTAGCGATCCACGCGAAAGGAGTTCCAACCTCTATCATATGTGCTTAAAAAAACAAAGCCTTATTCTTTTACTTGTCAGCTCCCCATTATTTGGTGGCAGCTTCTTATCACAAAGCGACGAGGATGCTATCACAAGCGCACCAAATGTCGTGAGGGGTACCGTTGGCGACCACGTCACCCAAGAAAGCCCTGATACCGAAGGAATTTTTAGACTCTATACTGTCTATGAGCTCCGCATCACAGAGGTCCTTAAAAGCTCTGCCCCCATCCAGCCAGGCTCCTTGTACTTTCGTGAGCTGGGGGGCGAAAAAAACGGTATACGCACAGTCATTCCAGGGGCAGCCGAATTCAAACCGGGGGAAGACATCCTTGTGCTCCTCAAGGGACCAAATAATAATGCAGTATTTGATCTCGTGGGCATGCATCAGGGGAAATTCCAGATACAGGACGAAGTAGTCGGCATTCGAAAAAACGGTGACCCGTTGCGTTACAGTGACGTCAAAGCAATGTTTGGAATCCAAGAATCCACAAAATTAGAAGCGGCAGAGCCGGGCACTGCCCAAGCAGCCGAAAACCATCCTCGGTCTCAAAATACACTCCTGACGTCAAGCGTCTCAATCATAGGCATAGTGCTTGCTCTGCGACTCTACCTTGGGCGGAGAAAAAAAATATGATCGTTTTAATTATCAGCTATGCTTTTGCAGCACTTCAACCTGAAAAAATATTCGAAGCACCACAATTTAAAAGAAACATCTACTACCAAGAGGGAATGGTTGTTGGCGGAGACGGCTCGATCAAGAATATCATTGTACATGGCATGCGCTATTCAAAAAATCAGAACTATGAACGCCTTGTCATCGACCTCCAAGAGAATATCCACGGAGACCCCTCCCCATTGATACAGGTCCCCTACTACCAACTTGCTCTTTTACCTGACTACCATAGACTCACCTTAACGCTCTGGGGGAACCCTCAACTGCTCTTTGCAAAAGACAAAGTGCTTGCAAGCATCAAAACAAGCCCTACCTTAGAAAGTATTGAGCTTCTTCCAGTCCTCGACGATAAAACATGGACATTCATCCTCCATACAAAAAAAGCCGCCTCAGCCGAGATTTTTAGCCTCTCAGCACGGCTCATCATCGATCTAAAGCTAGAGAAGTGACCGACCTTATGGTAGAAGTCACGCTATGTGGATTATAGCGTGTTTACTACTCGTTGGATGTCGTTCAAGTCTTCCTGTGCTGCAAGAACCTTATGCTACCTACAGCACAGAAGCTGATTTTGAGGTACCACTAGCAGACCTGGCAGCGGTAACACTCGAAGCGCTACCCACAGTGCGCAAAGAAGATCGAGAAAGACTCAAAGCGTCATCTCGGTCTATTAGTATCGCAACAGACTGGATTGTGACGCAATCCCAAGAATTTTATACAAGCTTTGCTGTTGGCGGATCCGTAAAACACGAAAACCTCCCTATGCGCTACCGCATGGACATTACCCTCAGCTCCAGACCAGGGGGGTCCCATATGGCAATTGAAACGACAGAACAAGTGCAGTCTATGATGAACGATGGCTCATTTGGCGACTATGAGCTGAAGCGTGCTGAGACAGCCTTAGCTCATGCGGTGTTTGAGAAGCTGCGAGTAGCACTCCTCCAAGCCCATCACCAAGGTGGCCATGAATAATAATATCGAAGAGGATGCGAAACGCAGCTTGCCCGATAACCTTTTCATCCTGCCAAGCAATAATCCAATCCCTTTCCCTACAATGCTCACACCTGTTGTTATTCATCAGGCAAAAGGCATTGGCATGATCGAAGAGGTCATGAACCGTAATCGTCTTTTTGGAATTATGCTGATCCAGCCAAATGAAACACCCGCAGATCTTTCCAAAGAAGACTTTTTTAATGTTGGCGTTGTCGTCAAAATCCTCAAACGTTTAAAAATGCCAGATGGCTCAACCCACGTCATTGTTCATAGCCTCAAGCGTTTTGGCGTCAAAAACTTTGTCTCAGAGTCACCTTTTTTTGTGGCAAAAGTAAAATACCTTGATGATATCGAGGAAACCGGAGAAGAGATGGAAGCGCTTACGCGCTCTGTCGCCAACCATGTAAAAAAACTCAGCGGTACCCATCCTTTTTTTACCGACGAAATGCGTCTTGCAATGGCAAATGCGCCCCTCAATGGGGTGACAGCTGATCTCATTGCATTTGCCCTCGCTCTCCCAAAACGCGATGCTCAAACTCTCCTCGAGACCCTATCTGTCAAAGCACGCTTTGAAAAACTTCTTGTGCACTTAGCCCGAGAGCAGCATGTCGCAGAACTTCAAAAAAAAATCCAGGACGAAGTTAATACCAAACTCAACAAAATGCAACGTGAGTTCTTCTTAAAAGAACAACTTAAAGCTATCCGGCGAGAACTAGGCACTGATACAGATGAATCCCGCCCAACACTGCGAGATCGGCTTGCTATAGCCCAACTGCCAGAAAATGTCCAACTCATTGCACAAGAAGAGCTCGACAAGTTTGAATCAATTGCAGATCATTCTCCAGAACACCATATTGTGCGCAATTACCTCGAACTCCTTCTTGCCTTGCCGTGGAATACCCGGACCGAGGACGTCATTAATTGGAAAAATGCAGAAAAGATCCTCAACGAAGAACACTATGGCCTCGAGAAGGTCAAAGAACGTATTATTGAATTTCTCGCAGTGCGTGCTCTCAAGAAAGAATCAAAAGGCGCAATTATCTGTCTGGTGGGTCCACCAGGCGTTGGCAAAACTTCTATTGGAAAATCCATCGCCAAGACCTTAGGTCGAAAATTTTTCCGCTGTTCCTTAGGTGGCATACGAGATGAAGCAGAGATCCGCGGTCACAGACGCACCTATGTTGGCGCAATGCCTGGCAAGATCATGCAGGGTCTTAAAAGAGCAGGTGCCAAAAATGCAGTCATTATGCTAGATGAGATTGATAAATTATCTCACGGCATCCAAAGTGATCCAGCAGGTGCATTACTTGAGGTCCTCGACCCCGAACAAAATAATTCATTTTTAGATCATTACCTCGATGTACCCTTCGATTTATCCGAAGTGCTTTTTATTACAACGGCAAATACAACAAGCACCATCATACCCGCTCTTTTAGATCGCATGGAAATCATCGAGCTTCCTGGCTACACTCTTGAAGAAAAAGAACATATTGCGCGATCCTACATCATCCCAAAAGAACTTGATACCTGTGGTCTAGCAAACAAAAATATTCAATTTGACAAAGGCGTTTTAATACAGATCCTGCAAGATTATGCTCGCGAGCCAGGACTCCGCTCACTTCAAAAACAGATTCATCAGATTGGACGCAAATGTGCAGCGCAACTGATAAAAAATCCAAGAAAAAGAGGTGTCCGGATCCAAGCCAAAGACCTCCTCAAATACCTAGGACCGAAACGGTTTTACAACGATATGGCAGAACGCGTCCAGGCTCCTGGCATTATTGTTGGACTCGCGTGGACAGCGCAAGGTGGCGACATCCTCTTTATTGAAGCACTTGACATGCCAGGTACAGGCAATCTGAAATTAACCGGCCAGATGGGCGATGTGATGACAGAAAGTGCGGCTATCGCATGGAGTTATGTCAAGCGACGTCTGATCCTTGATGGCACCCATACCCTCTCCTTTTTCAAAAAACGCGATATCCATATGCATATCCCCGCAGGTGCAGTACCGAAAGACGGCCCATCGGCAGGAATTACAATGGCGACAGCACTTTTTTCTCTTCTAACAAACACCAAAGCACGCCAAAAAATTGCAATGACTGGTGAACTCAGCCTCCACGGCAAAGTGCTCCCCATTGGCGGTCTCAAGGAAAAATTGTTGGCCGCAAGACGTTCCGGCATCACAACAGTCATTATTCCTGAACTGAACAAAAAGGACCTGCTAGATATCCCAAGTTATGTGCTCAAAGATATCAAAATTATGACTGTCAGCCATATTGACAAAGTCTTCCCTATTGCGCTTGAAACATGATTATACTACTTCGACATGCCCACCGTACAGCACATGGAGACAATGCTCCTTTATCGCCCCAAGGCCACAAGCAAGCAGAGGCGCTCATCAGATTGCTTCCTGATCTACCAGCCACCATTCAACTCTACTCTAGTCCAAAACTGCGCTGCCAAGAAACACTGAAACCACTCAGCGATCACCTCAAACAACCCCTGCGTATTGATCAGGCACTTGCTGAGGAAAAACCAGAAGAAACCCATACACTTTTCTTGGAGCGCATTCAAAACATGCTCCGCAATTGTCAAAAGCCATGCATTCTCTGCACCCATGCTGATTGGCTCATGTATGCCACTAACCGCAATTTTCAGCATGCTGAATTTCTCATGCAATTACTTTAATATACATTAAAAAAATAAAAATTGACATACAAGCTGGCACCATCTACAATGGCCGCATGTTCATTTTTTCGATTGTCCTCACTCTCCTTGCAAGTGCACAGGAGCTACCTCACTTTACGTGGGATAGCTACTCCTTTACATTTTTCGCCACCAGAAAGTTTCTATTTAGAAAAAATAGATTCTCCATCCATTGCAGCTATTGCACTCTTTGATACCACAGGTAACCAAACTACCTGTACAGGCTTTTTGGTTACAGACACTATTATGATGACGAGCGCCCACTGCCTGCCTCTTGATCTCAGATTTCAAGACATGCCATGCCAAGGGCGAATCTTTGCCTATTTTTCAGCTACAGGAAACACTGCTGACAGATTTTCCTGTAAACGCATTGTTACAGGATCCCTTCTTGATGGCATTTTATCTAAGAATGATTCAGACTACGTGTTTCTCGAGCTAGAAACAAGCCCCGGCCGCCCCTCTCTGACTCTTGGTACAGAAGGTTTTCAAGATCAACAAAGCTATACTACTCACAGAATTTTCTTAAAAAGTGACGACATCCGCACAGGAAGACATACAACTACCCTGACAGCACAACTGAAGAGCATAATTACAGGCAACCTGAGTCCTATCGACTCAACGGTCGCCATGACCGGAGATGCAGAACTCAGAGACGTTGGTGCACCCATTCTGAACAAAGCAGGTCACGCCATTGGCCTCATCCAGGCATTGCACCCTATAGAAAAAATGCATCAATGGCTAACAACTAAGCTACTACTACCAAAATTCGCAGACATGGAACCTCTCCTCTTTGCCACCAACTTTGCATCATTGCCCGCACTGCCAAAAACCCCAACCCCCATCACTATGATTTTTACCCCTCATACAAAAGCTCATCAAGTTGACAACATCATGAAAAACACTATTCAGAATCTTCAACTTGACAAGACATTTATATGGGAAGAACATACATACAACCACCAAACAACACTCCACACTTATGCACGTATGATTACACCAAAGTGCATAATTCCTGGACACACACCTTCCGAAATAACAACATATGTTGTGACAATAACCTACGAGACAACAACAAACTGGCGTTGCACCAAGACTCCTCATATAACAGCACTTGTATACAAAGTGCTTGGACCCCTCACTGAAGGCAGCGTTTTACTCGCGCCACCCACAGGCCAAGGAGTGATCATCGTACCTCAATGCCACCGCATAAAATGATCCTGTGCGTATTTTTAGACTCACTCATATCTCAACATAGAAGAGCTGGCTAGCACTAAAATATTGACACGACCAATATCATGCGCGATGTTGGATCATGTTTATTTTTACGCTTATTTGTACACTCCTTGCAACTGCCGAGGAATTCCCGCCTTTTACGCAAGCACTTACCCCATCAAGCGTCTTTACACCGGCTACCCTCTTCTTAGAAAACACAACATCTCCATCGATAGGAGCTCTTGTGAGCCTGAGCCCACATGGCCATACAATTTCATGCACAGGATTCATGGTAAGCGACACAATCATGCTCACAGCGGGCCATTGCATACCTGCCGATTTACGTTTTCAAGGAGCACCTTGCCATGGAAGACTTTTTGCATATTTCGCAGTTGCAGACAAAGCAGCCGATACACACGCATGTAAGCATATTATGGCAGGATCTTTACTTCGAGATATTTCTAAGAATGAGTCCGACTATGCCCTAATAGAACTCGAAACAAGTCCTGGCCGCCCACCACTCCCCATCAGCATGGAAGGAGTCCAGGATCAACAAAACTACATCCTTCACAGAATGGAGTTTTTCCAAAACCGCGTTATAAGCCTCACGACTATTATGACAGCGCAACTGAATAACATCATGCACCCAAGCACCCAAACACCTTTAAGTCCGACAATTATTATGACGGCAGCAATCAACAATGCCGGCAGCGGGCCCATTCTGAATCAGAACGGTTACGTAGTTGGCATACTTCAGCCTTACACCCCACAAATAAGTAGCCAGACACTGGACAAAATGCCAACCATGATGCCTTTTCACCTTGTCACAAACTTAGCCGCATTGCCAGCATTGCAACATGGTCGCCTCTCGAGGCATAACACCTACCCAAAAGCAACCGAAAAACTCTTGCACGACATACTCCAACAAACCCTGACGACAATCAATCTGCCCAAAGAATTTGACTGGCAGATACACACAAAACCATCATCAAGGCCACACAGCCAAACATATGTCATCACACCAAAATGCGTGCGCTACATGCCTACAACAACGCAATTACCAATATACCAAATAGTCATACTTTTTGAGCCCACAAAGGACTGGCGATTCGCCATGACCCCTTACATTACAAGCACACCATGCAGAACAATTGGACCACTCTACGATGGGAGCATGTTACTAAGCTCAGAAAATATCTGGACTTCTCAAATACCACGGTGCACAGAAACCCATATTTGGACCAATGTCACACCACCTCTATGTATCCATTCTAAATAATCAGCAGGAAGGGGGCCGCAGGCCTAAAAACCCTTTTCTTCGCGGCCCTTCACTGACACTCGCCCTGAAGCTATCTCACGCAAGGACGTAACAATAGCCCTATTCTTGCAGCGAACAACTGGATCTGCCCCATGAACGAGCTGGCGCGTACGCCTCGTCGCCAAATGCACAAGCTCATACATATTTTCAACATGCAATAAACAATCTTCTATTGTGACTCGTGCCATAACGCGTTTCCTCAAGCACGACACTACCACATCTACTTCAAGCTACAAGTCTATTCGCGAGCTTGATCACGCTCCATAGCCCGTTTCTTCAAATCTTCTCGCTTATCATGACTTTTTTTGCCTCGAGCAATCCCGAGAGAAACCTTGACCTTGCCATTTTTCCAATAAAGCTCCAGAGGTATAATCGTCATGCCCTGTTTCAGGACTGCTCCATAGAGAACTGCAAGCTCCTTTTTCTTCAACAGGAGTTTTCGTGATCGTGTTTCATGGTGATTCGCTAAATTGCCATGCTTATAATGCGCAATGTGCATGCCAAGCAAAAAGGCCTCAAATGTTGCACCAGCAGGGACTATCTCGATATGCCCATCACGCATACTAGGCGACTGGTCTCTCAGACTCTTAACCTCAGTCCCAACAAGTGCGATACCTGCCTCAAAGCGCTCTTCAATAAAATAATGATGCGTCGCAGAACGATTCCTAGCAATCAACATGGCAGCGATTCTAGCACATCACAACAGTATTGAGATACCAATACTAACCCCAAAGACACCCCCTCCAGCCATATAGGAAGGCGAACCCACCTTCTGCCCAGGCTGCTCCATTTCATCAAGAGGCGTTTTTGTGATCTGCGAAATAACAAGCACATGATAGAACAGGGATGCATCAAAGCTATAATCGCCATACGTTATACTTGATCCCGCGTGAACCATATGGACGTTAGGGTCAAGATAATTTCCATTTCCTAGTGGGAGCCTCATCAAAATACTTGGACGGTACGCATAACCCGCCCGGAGAACCGTGTGGTCTGTTATCTGCATTTCCAAGCCCAGACGAGGAATAATGATAGTACGATACTCCATACTGGGTGGTGTGCCTGGCTGAAATGAGGCACCTTGTGCTAAGGGCTCAACATCTAAACTCATGGATGGCGCAGGCGCCCAGAACTGACAATCGAGCTGAGAAAGAAGCCGAACCTGCCCCCTCTTGTAACTTATCGCATATTCAATAGTGGCCGGATCATAAAAAAGCGATGAACGGGAGATAAAATCAAACGGAAAAGAACTTGTTGCCACTTTGACATTTGAGATAAGCTGCAAGGTATTATCCGTATTGAGCGGCACTCGACCAACAATCCCTGTTTTTATTGCACCTGCATCCCAATAAAATCCGAAAAATGGAGCGGCTTTCGGTAAAAGCGTAGAACCAAAACTCATTTTTGATGCTGATAATGATCGTGTATTCATAAAAACATTAGCACGTGATGTGAGAGAAAAACCTCCAGCAACCCCGAGCCCAAAGCTTAAGTGCTCAGTCAAAGCCCCAGAAATACCCATATGGATCTGGGGCCGCTGCCCACGTGTACGGTACAGCATATAGACGGGCTGGTACGCATCTAATGTCTGGAGAACCGCAATCTCTTTCAGCGGGAAAAATGCAACCAAGCCAACTGTCACCCGCTGCCAATCAAAGGCTTGCCACATAACACCAAGCACTGATCCAACAGTCGCAGGGTACACAGTACTCACCGACCCCATAGCGACAGAATCCGCAGTTGCAGTGTTTTCTATGACAATATTTTCAATAGGCTTAAATGACGAATTAAACCCGACAAGCGCGAAGCTCAGTCCAAAACGTTTTCCTTCAGGCAAAAGCATACTTGCCGGATTATAGTAAGCCGCGTAGCTCCCACCCCGGTCAAGCACTGAGCCCGCGCCAGCCATACCGGCAGTGGGCCCCATTTTTTGTGTTTCATCAAAAAGAGCAAAAGCAGAAGATACGAAGAGAAAAATCCACATAACTCAAAGTTCAATCACAGAGGCGTTCTTTTTGCATTCTCTTTTCATAGGCTGCACATAACTCCTGCCACTCATCCCAGCCAAGTGCCTCAGCACGCTTTGTGCCATCGACAGTACCAAGATCGGGCAAAAGACCCCGCAGCATCTTACGACGCGATGAGAATGCTTGCCTAAGAATTCTTTCAAAATGAAGAGATGCAATGATAGGCGCTTTTCGTGGAACAAATGCCAAAACACTTGACTGAACTCGAGGCGGCGGCGCAAAAGCATGCGGCGACACATGGATGACATGCCGAATCTCCCACACATTCTGCATAAACAAAGAAAGTGACCCGCGATGCGGAGTTGAAGGCTCAGCGAGCATACGATCTGCTACTTCCTTTTGAAACATAAGGACCATGGACACAATCCTTGCACGAGCACCTGTCAGCTTCACAGCGATAGCTGTGGCTGATGAGTATGGCAAGTTAGAAACAACCATGAGTGCTTGATGATGACGCATCCAGGGCTCAAGCTGCACGAAATCACCAAGAAGACAAGGCGCCGTTTTTGTTGCAAATTTTGGATCTTTCTCAACTGTATAAAAATCCTGCCCCAGTTGCAAAAGCCCTGTAGTCAAAGCTTCCTTCCCAGGGCCGATCTCACAGATACCGTCTGCTGGATATTTAACCAGCATCTGACTTACTTCAGCCAAAATGCCCTGAATAACCTTTTGATCTACTAAAAAATGCTGCCCGTAGGCCTGACGACGCGTCCTCATGCAAGAGCCGATGCGCAGAGCGTAATAAGATCTTGACCTACAATGCCACGACCTTGTCTCCATCTATAATACCCTGCAGCTGCAATCATTGCACCATTATCGGTACAGTACTGAAGGGCGGGCACGATAAAATTGCTTGTTAATGCAAGACACTTTGCTCTCAAATACTGATTTGCTGCTACCCCCCCAACCAAAATGAGACTCTGGCAATGCTCTTGGACAAAAGCTCGTCGCACTTTGATCATCAATGATTCACAAAGCGCCTCTTGGATACTGGCGGCAAGATCCTCTCTTTTTGCCTGAGGATTGCGCGCAATACACAGTGCCGCTGCAGTCTTGAGTCCGCTAAAAGACAAATCATAACTTGACTCATGTGCCAATGGCCGAGGCAGGTCAAATGCCCGAACATTCCCGCCCCGCGCAAGCTCTTCCAAAAGCGGCCCCCCAGGGTATGGCAGCCCCATAACCTTAGCAATCTTATCAAAAGCCTCCCCCAAAGCATCGTCCTTAGAGCGCCCTAAAATATTTTGCAAACACTCATCCTCACCCCAAAGTTCAGGAGGTCTCTTAATAAGACTCAAAAACGTATGACCACCTGACGCCAACACTAAAAGTGCGGGGTATGCCATCTCGGGCTTTTTACCCAAATAGACACTCATCGTATGCCCCTCAAGATGATGAATGGGCACCAAGGGTTTTTTCAACATATAGGCAAGCGCCTTAGCTGCAGTGACACCAACAAGCAAGGACCCTATCAGGCCGGGCTTCACAGTGACTGCGATAGCATCAATTGCTAATCTATCTATACCCGCTTCATAGATCACACTATCAATGTGCTCACAATGATCCCTTGAAGCAATTTCAGGCACAACGCCCCCATAAGGCTCATGGAGCTTGATCTGACTCATCGTGACCGTTCTATGTACACGCAGCTCGTCGCCACATGCTTCAAGCACAGCAGCACTGCATTCATCGCAGGAAGTTTCAATACCAAGAATCATGTTTCGCAGTCTATCAAGTATCAGCGCCCCGCGCAACGCTCTAGGGCACCCCCACTACCAGCCTTTCCCTGACAAAATGCAGGAGCTTCCTGTTTTTCTTGTGCCTTATGGCACCATCGACTCCAAAATGGAGAAGCGCTCACCTCCGTGCATGCATCTAACAACTTTGGCTTACTTCTGTATGACGCATCGCTCTAATACTCAACCACGAATGAGTCGTACCTCTGCTGTTTATTGATGCCTATGCTGACCCCCTGGGCACATATTCTTTTCTCGAACATACTTTATCAGTTCGTTTTGAGCCCATATTCTTTCCTCTTGAATCTCTGGCATATACCGCAAGAACCCTGACCAATAGTTTCCAAAATGGGCTAAGTCCTGCCCGTCATGAGACACATCGCGCGTCACATCGAGCAAAACATCAACAAAGCCTTCATTGAGAGTAACTGTAGATCGCACTTTGTCCATCGCAAGAGCAGACGACCTTGCCGCACTTAAAACTTCCTGTAAAGAATGTCCTCCATCACTACAAAGTGCTATAAATATTGCAAGCAGCATAAGACGCATCTCTCGTGCATCGACGGTCCGTTTCTGCATCAATGCAAGAGTCCAAAGAACCAAGGCGGTTGTCCCCGACGTCCCACATACGAGCGGTATACATTTATCTCTCATGGAATTTTTAAATAGAATATCTTCATCGGGAAAAATATTAACAATATTTCCTCCCCATTGCGCCCATGGCACACAAGACGAAGCAAATAATGCACCCACTTTATCTAAAGAAGAAAAGATACCGTGGTACTGAGTTTTAATACAGACTTCTTTATCATCTTGCCTTTTCCCTCTTATATGAAGGAGACCCTGATGAGCAATATGCCTTTGTTCAACAGCCGCCCTGCCAAATAAAAGTTGAAACCAATGAGCTTTACTTAGATAAATCAATAAGTCTAAACTATCAATAGCTGATTGCTGTAAATGACGAGTACCAGAAAAACCTTCAAGCTCTGGGAAAAACATCCATTCGCCTATTATGGACTTCTTATAAACTTTATTCATTGTGTCTATATAGAGATAAAATATGTTGAATTCACTTTGTAAAGAAAATTTTTTTATTAACCCTTTTGCAAGAAGTGACTCATAGAGTCTTCCGAAGGAATCATTATTAAATGCACTAGCCCGGCCACCCGTGTACGTTTCATATTTTTTGTGTTCATGATTTTCTACGTCTTGAAAAAAAAGCCGAATATTTTCGATTGGACCATCTATAATAGTACACAAGCGACTCAAAAAAGAGGCTCTACAGGAAAGCTCGAAAATAAGAAAAATAGCTAATTTCACACAATATGTATCGGTAATGATGTAAATACCTATAAAAATTCAAATTCTTTTAAGATCAACATTGCTATGTGCCCGAACGACACATCTTCTATGCTAGAGACCTTTTTGTATGCTCGTTACTTATGGTAGCATGCTAGAATCATCTATATAAAACGAGACTAGACGCACTGCGAGATACTTTCCTTCTCGTCCGCGCCACCCATAAAACCTCACTAAGGCAAACGTACGATATTGGCATCCTGCCCCCCTCAAGTCAAGAATGTTATCTTCTTTTCTTTTTCTTAAGAAGAATAGACTTTTTCTTAGGCAAACAAGGTGCATCAGGAAATCTCACCTTGATATCACGATAGAAACTCTGCGCATCATTTTTTTCACCAAGAGCATCAAAAGCACCTGCAATACGACACAAAAGAGAAGCCATATCAGGACGATGAGGGAAGAGTTCCGTTAAAGACGAGTAGTCAACAATCGCTTGACGATACAGATGAAGTGCAAAATAGGATTCAGCACGCAAGAAGAGCATTTTCTCATCAGTCAGCTCCACCCCATCAAACGCATCGATCAGCTCACGGTACTTAGCCGCCCTTACAAGCTCCTCCATATCATGCAGCACAAGCTTCTTCCGCGGTGGAGGCGTCAGATCTTCTCTCACACGCTCGATCTTCGTGCCAAGCGCACGAAAAGATGCCTCCAGCTTCTCTTGTTCATGCATAAGCTGATCTATAATTTGTTCTAAATGCGTGACACGCGCATCCACAGAAGAAACAGCGTCCCTCATATCATCTACAGTATGGTCAGGCTCTTCTACCTGATGGATAGGCCCAGGAGTCTTGAGACATGCAGCAAGGAAGAGGAGGGAATATTTCATAGCTTAGAGGACTCCTTCTTAGGCGGTGCAGCTTCTTGTACTTTTTGCTGTGCCTCATACTCATCCAAAGATACAGGCTGTTTCTCAGGATACTCATAACGTTCAACTTTAGGTGCAGGGCTTTCTTCTTTGTGTGCCTCGCCAGGCATCTCAGCAAAGGGATCGTCTCCCACCTTGTCTGATCGATTACTCCCCCTGAGCATGGCCTGCAGCTCAGCCTTCTCGGCAAGCACCCGTGCATGCTCCAAGTACTGCTTTGCACGGAAAAACTCCTTGAGCTTATATTCCTGCTTCGCGCGGAAAAACCATTCATTTGCCGGACGGAAATACTCAGATGCATAGGTCTCAGCCTGCACCTCACGCGCTGCACGCAAAGCCGCCCCCGTATTTGCCATTTCCTGCACCGGCCTTGTTGTTATAATAGTACATCCAGTGAGCATCATAAAAAGCATGTGCATACGCCAAGGATACCTGGGCAAAAACAAATATCAACGTGATTCTCTACCGCATACCATACCCCAACACTGAGACATTACTGCAAATATGGCTGCCAGACAGGAACGAGAAGAAGCATTCTCCCGAGCGATCGCACAACCTGAAGTACGAGCAGTGACACAGGCAGCATGGCTAGAGATATACGCAGCGGCCTCAGCAGCAACCTGAGCGTCATGAGCTGCGGTATAACTATGGGAAGCAGCAGTAATGGCCATAAAAGCAAGCATTGTAGCAATTCTAGGATTACTAGCAGCATGATCAGCAGCAACTTCAACTTGACGGGCCGATTGGGCCGCAATAGCAGCAATAGCTCGAAAAGTAGCAACATGAGTAGTAGCAGCTTTAACTGCAACATCTGCACTGTAAGCAGCAGTGCGCACATAGGCAGCAGTCATATCATCACGAACATCAGCAGTGCAGGTAGCACGACGAATAGAAGTAGCTACAAAAGACTTTAAACCTGTCACAGCACGAGCTGCATACGCAGAAGCACTATCAGCACGAGCAGCGCTTTCAGCAGCGTCACGACTCGCAGTGGCTGTACACAGCGCAATTGCATCGCTCATTTTTCGTGCAGCTTCAGCGGCCACAATAGCCGCCGTCCTGTCAGCGGCGTCAATAGCAGCAGCAGCAGCATCGATCGCCCCTTTGCAGGCGTGAGCAGCAGCATCAGCAGAAGCCTCAGCCTCAGCCGCAATTTGCTGATCCCCAGCGTCACCATTCATAGCAATGCGAGCAGCGTACACAGCAGCGGTTGCCGCATAAGCAGCCTCAGAATCAGCAGCAGCAGCAACTATCATTAACTTTTGAGGCGCCCTTACATATACTCCTGAAGCATTCGTCCTCGACACCAAAGAGCCAAGCCAAAATAAAAAAGCAATACCCATTATTGATACACCACGTCAATCTATGCTGCATACTCATCTTACCGCTCAAAAGAAGCGTTGACGCGCAGACAATGGCCCCATGTGTTACCGATAAAAAGAGCAAATAGCAAGAAACTACTCATACACACTGCTGCAGTTTTCCAAAAAGCACCTTTATATCCTTCAAAAGGACACTAATCCGCAGCAGCAGAGCCATCCACCACGGCATCAGCTGGACGAGCAAGAGCAGCAGCACGACGAGCTGCATCCTTGACGACAGAGAGATTTCGAATAGCGTCAAAAGCCCGCTTTGCAGCAACCCTAGCAGCAGCACTAGCATCATAAGCATCTCGTACAGGACTACTCATAGAGCCCAAGGTAGACCCAGAACCCCTAGCAGCACGAACAAGCGCATGCGCAGAAGCGAAACAACTCTTTGCAGCAGTCTGAGCAGCTACAGCAGCTTGCGCTGCCTTCGTACGAGCGCTCGCTACCTTCTTATCGTTTGTCACATCACGAGCAGCAGCGTCAGCGTCCAAAACAGCGACACCCAAGGCCTCAACAGCACTATCAGCCGCAGAAGCAGCAGTGCGTGCTGCTGCAATAAGATTATCAAGAGACTTCCCTTGTGCCAAAGCAAGCCTCAACCCTCCTGAAACGCCCAGCAATAATAAAATAGAAATGAATCTCATAGTATCTCATCGCCTTTTTTTGGCATTTTGTAAACGACATCAGGTTATTTCAATCATAATCTCTTCAAAAATGCTGACACATTCATCTGGCAAAGATGACCCACGAATCACCCATGACCTACATAATGCATGTTGACAAAAACCATAACACTACCGATAATCAAATATGAAAAAAGGTGCACCATTTTTGCATCGATCTCTCAAGCATGTGCAGTTCAGATATACCTCGCAAAGCACTCTTACGAAAAAGCACCAAACACCTTGTATGAAGCTTTTATCAAACTGCATAAAATTTTAAAAAGCAGCTGGTGCATTGAGTACAATTTTATCCATGCAACAGCACTACGGAAAGAGAAGTATCGAATTTATGCTAAAAAAAATTCATTTTATTTTATTTTTTCTATCTATAGTCTTCGTCAATCGCACCTTAGCAACCGGCGAAGACACACCGCCCGCCAAAAAAACGAAACTGACGCCCACTCTTACGAGTACTGATGTCATTGCCGTAAAAACTATTCAGGAGATTGACATCAATGCCCTCAACGCTCTTCAGCGTGCTGCCACTGCATATATTCTATATACAATAAACGACCACGCCCTTGAAGTCGCTCGCGCTCATGCCGCTACGGCTCGCACTGCTGTTACGCATGCGCCTGACAATGACGCCACCGCTCAGACTGCTCGTGATGCTCGCATGGCCACTAGGGACGCCCTTGCTGCCAAAATTCAGGCCGAGCTCAATCTACTTTTCTATACCACTAGTGCTCACAAAGCTCTTGCGGATCGACAACACGCCATGAACGCTGCATGCACTTACCCTGCGCAAAAAATGGTACTCAGCCTTATCGCTACTCTATCTGCTGCCCGAGCACGTTCTGCCCGAGCTATCGCTACTCAATATGCAGCTGATCTTGCGGCTACTCAGAAAGATCTCACTAATGCTAGCATCGCTGCTGCAGTGAAAGCTGCTGCACGCTCTATCTCCGCTCATACTATTGCAGATATTTACAACGCTATCGCTATCGCTGACGCCTCGCTTACTGCAAGTCCTGCCGATAGCCACCATCAATATTTTGGCGATGTTCAAGCTGCCGCCAAAGCTCTTCAGGAAGCCAATGCTCTGATAGAGTCGGCGACCGCGGAGGCTCGCCGCATTGCTACTCATGCCCAGCTCAATCAACGCTACCATTAAAATCCGGCAAATAATGCCGATAGATCGATATGCTCTTGCTACTTTTCATCCAGGCACTTTACGCCGAACCTTACCGCATCTATGGCCTCTACCAGGCTGTTGATCTTGGTCTAGAAAGGCCCCAAAAAGATTACTATATCAGCATGGGCACGCGTCATGGCCTCAGCCAAGGCAGCACCCTTGAAGTCATTAGACATACTGCTTCATTTGATGCAGTCTATCAAAAATTTTTTACAGAACTTTCGTTCCCTATTGCACACCTCAAAGTCATCCATGCGGATACCGATACTGCCATTGCAAGACTCGATCATATGCTCGATGGCCCAAACATCAACCCAAAGGCTATTATGGCAGGCGACAGTGTTCGATTATTGCAACTTCCACAGCCTGCGAAAATGCCAGAAACCCCTCAGGATCCGCAGCACATTGTGCAAGATGCGCCTTCCCCCCACCTTTTGCCTGCATCAGCGACCCATACGTTCGAAGCAGCCCATGTGCCTGAAACTGCTTTGATGAAGACCCAATAACCACCTGAAATGGTATATTTTTGACACCCACAATAATAATGCTTGGCTTTGTCGCAGTCATTGACTCAATGAGTGCACGGAGGTCACATGGCTCAACAAGTGCACTGATAAAAGAAACCTCTCCATGAACCTTTGCATGACTCCAAAGCTCGTGTGCTATCTGCCCACGTAGCAGTGCACCCAATTCCTCTTCAATAATAGGGAGGCGCTTTTCCGCACGCAGAAGTTTTTCAATACGCGGCATGACCTCAAGACCCAAGACCCCTTCAATGGCACGCAGACGTTCTTGCTGTATGCGTGCATGCTGGAGCAACCCTTGAGATGCAACAGCCTCAATACGCCTCACACCTGCTGCGATACCTGATTCACGAATGATCTGAAAACACCCAAGCATACTTGTACGCGCAACATGAGTCCCACCACAGAGCTCGAGCGAAAAATCACCTGCTCGCACAACACGCACCTGATCGCCATACTTATCACCAAAAAAAGCCATAGCACCTAGTGCCAGTGCTTTTTCTTTCGCCATCTCCTCACAAAGGACAGGTAAATCACGCGCAATCTGTTCATTCACAAGATCCTCAACAGAACGCAAGATACAATCTTCCAGTGGACCCGAAGTAAAATCAAACCTGAGAGCTGATGCATCGACCTGGGAGCCTGCCTGAGTAATAGTTGAGCCTACGACTTTCTGAAGCGCTGCCTGGAGCAAGTGCGTTGCTGTATGATGACAAGAGCTCCTGTACCGCGTCACACCATTACAGATCTGATGCACCTGATCACCCTGCTGAAGCGTGCCTACTAAAGGCTTGATACGAAGGACAAAAACATCCTGGCGCCGCTCGCATTCCAGCACTTCACCTGAAAAATGCTCTGTTTTTACCCAGCCCTGATCACCAACTTGCCCCCCACCCGCAGGATAAAAAGGCGTCTGATCTATACCACACTGTATAACCCCATCTGTTTCGTGAACAAAAAGACAGGTGCCTGATACTTCAAGATGCTCCCGATCAAAAAAACTTTGTTTACCCTGCAATGCATGAAGCAAAGGAGCCAAAGAGTCCCCCTCATTACCTTTCCAATGCTTCCGTGAAGTTGTTTTTTGCACCTGCATAGCTTCCTCAAAGCCCGCATGATCAACACGAATACCTCGCTCGGCACACATAGATTCGGTCAGATCGAGTGGAAACCCATAGGTATCATACAGTTTGAAAGCGTCACTACCGGCCAGAACAGTGCGTGATTTCGTCGCATCCTCAAAAAGTCCAATACCACGCTCAAGTGTTTTGAGAAATTGCATCTCTTCTTGTAGAAGAACACTAGCAATATGCACTGCTTGTGGCACCAGTTCTGGGTAGGGCCCAACCATAGACTGAATAACAATAGATGAAAGCTCATGCAAAAAAGGTCTACCGATTGCACGCCCATGTCTCACAGCGCGACGAATAATCCGACGTAACACATAACCCCGCCCTTCGGGACCAGGAATCACTCCATCTGCGATCAAAAAAACACTCGCACGAATATGATCTGCTATCACCTTATAGGAGTGCGAAGGACCTTGAAATAGCCGTGATGCTGCTTCAATGAGAGGGGCGAATAAATCTGTTTCGTAATTAGTTAGCGTGCCTTGCAGAATACTCGCAAGACGCTCAAGTCCAGCCCCTGTATCAACCGACTGCTTGAGCAAAGGCTGTAGCTTGCCATCCTGGCGATCAAACTGCATAAAAACAACGTTCCAGAACTCTAAAAAGCGATCACAGGAACAGCCCATCTGACAATCACTTTTACCGCAGCCAAATCCAGGCCCACGATCAATAAAAAGCTCTGTGCATGGTCCACACGGACCAGTCTCACCCATAGACCAAAAATTATCCTTTTCTCCAAACCGGTAGAGACGCGACTGCGCAATACCTTCCTGGAGCCGCCAGATATCATAGGCTTCATGGTCATCATGAAAAACACTCACATAGAGATCTTTGACCGGAATACCCAATTCACGTATCGCGAAATCATAGGCAAAGTGAATAGCATCTTTCTTAAAATAATCCCCAAAGGAAAAATTACCCAGCATCTCAAAAAACGTGTGGTGTCTTGCTGTGAATCCCACATTCTCTAAATCATTATGTTTTCCTCCAGCACGCACGCACTTCTGGACCGTTGTTGCACGAGGAAAAGGAGCAGGCACGTTCCCCAAGAAAATGTCCTTGAATTGAACCATGCCTGCATTGGTAAATAAAAGCGTTGCATCATGCTGCGGTACGAGAGATGAACTCTGGCAAACAGCGTGACCCTTGTGCTCAAAATACCCAAGAAATTTCAGCCGTATGTCAGAGGCAAGCATTATGTTATTCCTTCCTTGCAATACCAAGTTTCTCAAGAACTTCGCTACGAACCATCGCTAATTGATCTGGATGCTCCTTGAGGTACGCTTTAGCGTTTTCTCTCCCCTGTCCAACACGTTGATCTTTATACGTGTACCAGGTCCCACTCTTTTCTATAATCTCATGCTGGACACCTAAATCCAAGAGGTCTCCTTCACGCGAAATCCCTTCGCCATAGATGATATCAAATTCAACTTCCTTAAATGGAGGCGCCATCTTATTTTTGACAACCTTCACCTTAGTCCGGCTCCCAACAACATTCTCACCGTCTTTGATCGCCCCTATCCGACGAATATCAAGCCGCACTGTTGCATAGAACTTAAGTGCATTACCACCTGTTGTGGTTTCAGGGCTCCCAAACATCACGCCAATTTTCATACGGATCTGATTAATAAAAATAACGAGCGTTTTGCTTCGATTAATAGAACCTGTCAGTTTACGCAGCGCCTGACTCATAAGCCGAGCCTGAAGCCCCATGTGTGAATCGCCCATCTCGCCTTCAATTTCAGCACGTGGCACCAAAGCCGCAACAGAATCGACAACCAGCAAATCTATGCCCCCTGATCGCACAAGCATATCAGCAATTTCAAGAGCCTGCTCTCCTGTATCAGGCTGTGAAATAAGCAAATCATCTGTCCTAACGCCTAAGCGCCTTGCATAAGCTACATCCAATGCATGCTCTGCATCCACAAATGCAGCAACCCCTCCTTGCTTCTGCACTTCAGCAATTGCATGGAGCGTCAGTGTCGTCTTGCCAGATGCTTCCGGTCCATAAATCTCAACAATACGCCCACGTGGGTACCCACCAATACCAAGCGCAACATCAAGACTGAGCGCACCCGTTGGAACAACAGGTACATCTTGAGCTACCAGCGTCTCTTCTGCACCAAGGCGCATAATAGAACCTTTGCCAAATTGCTTCTCAATTGCCTGCACTGCAAGGTCAATTGCCTTATTTTTTGATCCATCTCGCACTGTTTCCATACACATTCCTTCTGTCCGCCACCCAACGCACTGCGTTTTCTTAGGTGCCTATCATACCACGAATCAAATACCTAATACATTCACAGAGACAAAGGGCTTGAAGCGCTGCAACAATATCATCAGCCATCACGCCAAAACCTCGCAGCCAGATATTGTTCTGCTTTTTTGACCACGTATCGACTTGTCGTGCTGGCGGCAGTTTCAGGATATCAAAAAATCGAAACGCAACAAAAGCAGGTACAAGCTCCCATCCGTGCATACCTAAAGCCGCAATCTGCATTCCAAGCACCTCATCGATAACAATGCACTGATTATCCTGCGTCTTATGAAACTCATCAAACCGGGCTGCAGACCAAGTTCCAACAAGGAGCGTTATACAGATAAGGAGAATTGACAGCCCAAGACTCATGCTGCCACAAAAAAAAAGCAAAACGAGTCCAACAAAAGTTCCACACGTACCGGGCGCAAGAGGAGACAATCCGGCACCCCCTGCAGTTGCACAGAAAGTTACAAAGCGCATAGCCAGACTATACAGAAAGTTTCTCAAAATGCATACGATTTGCATTGCTGCAAACCCAGGTCTTCAGCTAGTCTTCTAAAAAATGCGTACTGAAGGAATGTCCGCCCCGTCCCTTACAGAAATCTCGGCCTCTGGCATGGTCAAACTGGTTCTTGCTGGCAGTTCTCCTATTGACGGACATGGGTCACTCGGTATCCACACCCTCGAATCCGCAGAGAATATCATTTCAAGCTATGGATTCTGCCTAGAGAACTCAATTCAAAGCGCTGAGCTCCTTGGTCATTTTCATGAAGCGCTTCACTTTATTCGTAAATACTTCCTCAAACCCTCCAACCCCGATGGACTTGACACCCAATTGCCGCGTAAAATTGTTGAACTACTCGATATGCGCCAACTGGTTCTGATGGCCCATAGCGGAGCGAAAAAATCCCACCCACATGACTCCACTTTGAACTTACAACACTGGGCCTGTAGCATTTTGAAAATCATGCATACACTTGTCCACATTGATCGAGATATCAGATCACCTCATTTTTCAGACATTCAAAAACAGATTTTTGATCGCTTTTACAAACACATTGCACGTGATGATGAAAAAACACTTTGGCTTGGTGAGAAAAAAACCGATAATCTCCGCGTCCCTCTTGTTGCATTTGAGACCAAGCCGAAAAAAACGCGCGAATCGATGCTCTTAAAACTCCTCCATAAATCAGAACAGGAGGATATTTTTGATCGTATTGGCATTCGCTTTATCACCCATATTCCAGAAGATGCACTCCGGGTTATCTACTACCTCAATGAAAAGATGCTTATTGCGCCTCCGAATATCAAACCAGGCCGTTCACGCAACTCCCTTCTCCCTACAGCAAAAAAACAACCCCCCCTCAACCCCCATAGCAGCGAGCACTACCGATCCATTCAATTTACCTGCAGGCAACTCATTACATTGACAAATCCACTCCATGCTGAGCTAAAAGAATGCAAACGTCTCGCACGGAGCGAAAATACCTCGCCTGAACTGATCCAACGTCTCGAAAAGATGGAGCTCAGACATCTCCAGCGAGAAATGAAATTTTTCTACCCCTACGAAATCCAGATCGTTGATAGCAAAAGTGCTGAAGAAAACAGCCGCGGACAAAGTGCCCATAGCATCTATAAACGCGCTCAAGTTGCAACTGCCATGAAACGTGTCTTCGGCGTCAATTATGCCGGTCCAAAAAATCCCTAATCAGATGACTTACCTGCTCCGGCATATCCATCTGCGGACAATGACTTCCATGAGGCAAAAGCACAAGTTCACTCTGTGGTAAGAGTTGATGCATCAGCTCCTGCTTCACCTTTGGCATGACGCGATCAAGCATCCCCCCAATCAAAAGTACGGGCAATGAAATACGTTCAAGCAAATAGGTTGCGTCATACTTCTCATAGCTTTCCAGCATCTTGAGCCAAAGCGCAGGATCCATAGACGCGACTTGCTCCACATAACGCGCAATGTCTTCACGAGACGTCAGCTCAGTATTAAATCCCCACAACCCAACGATCGCTTGAACAAGAGCACTTTGACCTTGAATACGCCA
>CAIUGE010000047.1 GCA_903898645.1 Oligoflexia bacterium
TATTGCAGCAAATGAAATAGGGCAGATGAATGACCGTGTTTTGCATAAAGTAGCCCACGGCGTCTCAGCTGCAGCTATGAGCGCAGGCTGCGCTGCCTTAGCAGATAGAGATGTAGCAGTCGCTGCAGCAGCAGCCGCAGCAGGCGCAATGACATCAGAAATTGTTGCCGACATCCTTGCGCAACCACTGCAAGAAGATGTCACTCAAGAGATCCAAGCCAAACGCGAGGAGCATGGCCGGGCATTAACTGCTGAGGAAGTGCGGGATATCTGGGACGCAAAAGCGAGGCAGATTACGCAGATTGCCAAACTGACAGGGGCACTCTCCGGACTCTTCACAGGTGATGCAGAGGGGATTGCTACAGCATACACAGCTGGCAATAATGCGATTGATAACAATTTCATGCAAAAGACCATGCCAGCGCTCTGGGTATCAATGGAGCTTGGGCTGCTCGAATCAGCTGGGAGGTTGAAGATTGCACCCCCTCCTGATATGACGGGTATTCGCACGTTGGATCAGCCTTCGTTGGACCAAAAAGCGAAGGAGCTTCAGCAAGACCCAGGGTATCAGGCTTCTAATGCTGATATGGGCATGGGAACGACAGGAGATGCTCCAGTTGGTCCAGTAGCGGGCGTCGGTTCTACTGCTGGGCATGTGCTTCGTGACGTTCCGGAACCAGTAGTCACGGATCCTGCTGAGGGTATCTTCAATGGGCCACCGGGTCACTCGGACTTTAAGCCACAAAAGAATTGGAATGGGCAAAAAGTGAAAAATCCTAATGGACCGGGCAACGGGTATCCCTCTAAAAACCGAGATGTATGGGTGTCTACGAACCACAAGGGAACCCACAGCCCTCATTGGGACGTACAATATCCCGATGGCAGTCATACGAACGTCTATCCAATTTAACAATATTGTGATAATGAGGACTTAAATTATGAAGCCAATAGATAAGAACCTACTCAAAGACTACTATAAGGCGAGTCCAGTTCAATACGAATTGTATTTAAGATAGCTAGATGATGATGAAAATCAAAATTTTTTCATAATTTCTACAAGTAATTATAAGATTTGCAGCCAGGAACAATGGAACTCTCTTGGAAGAGAAATATACGACTCTGGCAATCTTTCTGAGCATATAGTTAGAATTGAGGCCGTATTAAAAATACTTGGTGCTAAAAAATTTATTATCCAACATGAGTACTCTCCAGGAGTCTGGCTTTTAAATGAAGTAGTCCATAAAATAGAAATAGGTACTAATCTTACTAAAAAACTGTCCTGCTATAGGCGATTTATGAATGGAATTGACCTTGATACCTTTGATGGTGGGTTTGAAATCACTAATGGTATTAGTGGTTTTTTAAAGCTATTTGTAGACTATCCTTTTTTACTAAACTATAAAAATATTGACTGCATTTCTCTTGAGCTAGATTTAATCGTTAAAATAACTCATCATTTAGAGGTCCAGTTCATTAGCTCTAATGTCCAGCTCATGGCTTCAATACAAGATCAGTGTCGTCAAAATGGTTTAAAAGTAAGCAAGGGTGGGATCCAGCTAGTCGCTGGCGCGAAACTGCCTATTTCATAAATCAATGGCACAGCTTTAGCGAAAGAAAAAATGACACCCCCCTGGCATCAACACTAATAGTGCGCCACTCTGCCAGGTTCGTTTGAAAATAAGGAAGACATAGCTGCTTTTATTTCTTTGGCTTCGTCTAAGCGTTTTACAAAGTTGCGTATCAACTGTGAAGGCTTCGAAATGCCATTGGCACTTTTTATGCAAATAACGCAACTTCAAAATCTCGAGGATCTCACAGTAAGCGGTTGTGCATTGAGTGCATCAGAAAACAAGATAGAGTATCGTATAAACCATAAAATGAAAAGTATCAGTTTTCAAAGTCGTTCATACAATAGCGAATCAATAAGCATATTTATGCAAAGTCTTAAACGCATGCCAAACCTATCTAAGTTGAATGTGAGTGACAATTCTCTTAAAGACGCCGGAGCCAAAGCGTTAGCTGGCAGTCTTAAGCATGTGCCGAACCTATCTGAGCTTCATTTGAGCCGTACCCGGATGAAAGAGAAGGGCGCCAAAGCGCTAGCTAGATGTCTTTATCTTGTACCGCGTCTATCTAAGCTTGATGTGAGTGGTAATGATAGTACGTCTGACGCTGCTATAGTCATGCTGAAAGTTTCCATCATGTGCCAGAGCTCTCTGAGCTTGATATGAGTGTCAACTGCCTAGGAGCTAGCGGCGCCATATCTATGGCTGAAAGCCTGCATCATATGTCAAGGCTCGTTGTTTTTAAAGCGAACTCTAACCACATTGGAGATGATGGTGCCAGAGCCCTAGCGGAAAGTTTGGTGAATTTGAGGAACCTGGTTGTGTTTGATGTAGGTGTAAACCACATAGGAACGGACGGTGTCATAGCCATCGCTGAAGGTCTTCGTCATGTGCCAGGCCTCTCTGTTCTTAATCTAGGCAACAACGGCATGAGAGATGAAGGCGCCCAAGCTTTAGCTAGAAATCTTTACCATGTGCCAAGGCTATCTGAACTTGATGTGCACTCCAGCAATATTCAAGGTAACGGCTTCACGGCTCTCATGGAAAGTGTCGGAAATCTGAGGTATGTATTTTTTCTTCATGTAAGTGACAATTACATAGGAGCTGCCGGCGCCAAAGCTCTAGCTGAAAATCTTCACCGTATAAAACACCTCGCTAAGCTTGATGTAGAGTACACCAACATGGGTGCTGTCGGTATCCTTGCTGGACTCAGAAGTCTTCGAAATATGTCAAATTTATGTTGGGTTGGTATAGGTAAAGGCTCTTCTGGTGAGGGATCCATGATGCTGGGGCTGCACTCTTGACACATTTTCTAGACATGATTTTGGATTGGCGAAGGTACTAAAACTGGGTCAGAGTGCTGCCAGATGGCGGGTAAGGGATGGTGGATCCCTGGAGTTTTTTCTAGCCGGCCTGTTTGGATAGCTAACCTTTTTCTTAACGCAGAGGAAAATACTCAAGGGGTGCTTAGAGTAAAGAGATGCGCTTGACAGGGCTTCAATTGACCCCATTATGTATGGGAAAGAGGAACAACATGAAGACCTATGCATTTCAGGCTGAGACAAAAGAACTTTTGCAGCTGATGATCCACTCGTTGTATTCAAACAGAGAAATTTTTTTACGCGAGTTGCTGTCAAATGCGTCTGATGCGCTTGAGAAGGCAAAATTTGAGGGTTTAACTCATCCTGAGTACCTTGCAGATTATGGTATCAAGATTGAAAGCGATCCTTTGAAGAGGCTTTTGGTCGTTGAGGACAATGGGATAGGGATGACTGAGGAGGAGCTTCTGGCCAATCTTGGTACCATTGCTCACTCTGGGACGAAAGCATTTCTCCAGGCTTTGGGGGAGAAGCGGTCTGAGTTAATTGGTCAGTTTGGGGTTGGGTTCTATGCGGCGTTTATGGTTGCGGAACGTGTGCGTGTCGTGACGCGCAAGCCGGGTTGTCCTGCCTATGCATGGGAATCAGATGGCAGTGGGGAATATACTGTGACGCTCTGTGAGAAAGAGGGGCATGGCACACGTGTTGAGCTCTTTTTAAAGACGCATGAGGATGGTGTTGACTATACAGAATCCTCAGTCGTTAGAATGCTCGTGAAGAAGTATAGTGACTTTCTCGCATTTCCTATTCGTATGGGTGATGAAGTTTTAAATGTGAGTACGGCTCTTTGGATGCGTTCTCCGGTTGAAATCACACATGAGGAGTATGCGAATTTTTATAAGCATCTGGGTCATGATTGGCAGGATCCGCTTAAGACGATCCATTACAAGGCTGAGGGCACGTCTGAGTTTACGGCACTTGTCTATGTACCAAAAGAGCTGCCGCGTCATTTTGATTATCGTGATGCAAAAGTGGCTCTGAGTCTTTATGTTCAGCGAGTTTTTATTAAAAGTGATTGTGAAGAGCTCCTACCGTCTTATTTGCGGTTCATGGTGGGGTTGGCTGATAGTAGTGAGTTGCAGCTCAATGTCTCGCGTGAGACCTTGCAAGACAGTCCTCATATGACGCGTATGCGGAAGGCTTTGACATCTAAGATTCTGAGTACTTTCAAAGAAATGTTGGGTACAGATCGTTCGCAGTATGATCTTTTTTGGGCTCAGTTTGGCTCTATTTTGAAAGAGGGGATGCTTGTTGATCCTCAGAATACATCAAAGATTCAGGATCTTGTGCTGTTCTCGATAGCTTCAGACCCTTCGCAGCGAGTAACGCTTGCAGAGTACTGTGCCAAAATGCCAGCTGGACAGAAGCGTATTTATTGCCAAACAGGGGATTCGCTTGAGTCTGCAGTGCGGAGTCCTTACCTGGAGTCGGTACGTTCTCACGGCTATGATGTGCTTTTGATGACTGATCGCGTCGATGCTTGGGTTGCTGGTTCCTTGCGTGAGTACGGTGGGTATGAGGTGCAGGCATGTGATTCAAAAGATCTTGATATTGGGTCAGATGCGGAAAAGGCAATCAGTGAGGAAAAAAAGAAGGTAGCTCATGAACGATTGCACGGGCTTGTAAGTCGTATGAGTACTGTGCTTGCAGACACTATTGAGGAAGTGCGTTTGACAGATCGTCTTAAGGATTCAGCTGTTTGTCTTGTGGGCGGTGCCATGACTGCCCATATGGAGAGAATCTTGAAGCAAAGTGGCCAAGATCTTCCTCAGCAAAAACGTATTTTAGAGATGAATCCAGAACATCCTGTGTTTGAAAAGATGCTGCATATGTCAGAAGTGCAGGTTGATCTTTGGACTAGCATTTTATACCAACAGGCGCTTCTTCGAGAAGGTACAATAATGCCTGATCCACAGAAATATACACAGCAGATCACGCAGCTGATGGTGGAATCTGTTGCGCATTGAAAAAGTAACTGTTGGGCCTTTAGCTTGCCATTGCCGAATTTTTACCTGTGAGGAGACAAAAAAAGCAATCGTTGTTGATCCAGGGGCTGAGCCTGAGAAGATTTTAGCTCGGTTGCCGAGGGATGTGACTGTGACACATCTGGTGCATACACATGCGCATTTTGATCATATTGGTGCAACACGTGCGATGAGTCTGCATTTTCCAGAGGCGCGCATCTGTTTGCACAAAAATGACCAACTTTTGTATGATCATTTGATTGACCAAGGTAAATTTTATGGTATCCCGCTGGAGGCACCAGTGCCGGTGACGCATTATCTTCAGGATGGGGAAGAGATAATTGTGGGCTCAGTTGCTATGACGGTCATGCATACGCCTGGGCACAGTCCAGGGAGTGTCTGTTTTCAGATGGGTGATAGGGTTTTGACTGGCGATACTCTGTTTGAGGATGCTGTTGGGAGATCGGATCTTTGGGGGGGGGATGAGGCAATTCTCCATAAGAGTTTGCGTCAAAGACTGTTTGTGCTGGATGATGACATGTGTGTGTGTCCAGGGCATGGGAACGATACCTTGATTGGGCTTGAGAAAAGGCGTTTGTGGTAAAGAATTTTAGCATTGAGGCGCAAGATGGTGAGGCTCGGGCTTGTCACTTTGAGCTCCCTGGGATGCATGCACCTCATAGTGTGGAAACGCCACTTTTTATGCCTGTTGGCACGCGTGCTGCTGTCAAAGGTCTTTTGGGTACAGAATTGGCTGAGATTGGGTCTCAGATTGTGCTTGGGAATACCTACCATCTGTATCTACGTCCTGGGCATGAGCGTATTGCGCGTCTTGGTGGATTGCATAAATTTTCAGCTTATCCTGGTCCTATGCTGACAGATAGTGGTGGATTTCAGGTATTTTCCCTTGCTGCTTTACGTTCTATTGATGACCATGGGGTGTGTTTTAGGTCGCATTTAGATGGAAGTCGGCATTTTATGACGCCTGAATTATCTATGGAGATTCAAAAATCGCTTGGTGCCGATATTGTGATGGCCTTTGATGAGTGCCCACCCTATCCAGCGACAAGGGATCAGGTGGCGCAGGCGATGAAAAGGACAAAGAGTTGGGCTAGGCGAGGGCAAGCAGTTGCATTAAGTGCACATCAGTGCCGCTTCGGAATTATTCAGGGGGGGTTGTATGAAGATTTGCGTCAGGAGGCATTGGGCCAGATCATGGAAGAAGGACCATGGGATGGGATGGCGCTTGGTGGCTTGTCGATTGGTGAGTCGCCTGAGTTGATGCAGCAGATGACGCATTTTATGGCGCCTCAAATGCCATCTTTGAAGCCTCGTTATTTGATGGGCGTTGGGCGACCTGAGGATCTAATTGCAGGTGTAGTGGCGGGTATTGATATGTTTGACTGTGTGATGCCGACACGGAATGCAAGGAATGGGCAGGTTTTCACCCATTTTGGGAAGATGAATATTAAAAATGCACGATTTGCAGATCAGGATGAACCACTTGACTCGAAGTGTCACTGCTTTACTTGTGCGACCTATTCTCGGGCCTACTTACGGCATCTTTTTATATGTGGGGAACCTAATGCGGGGCGCCTTCTGACGTTCCATAATTTGTCATTTTACATTTCCTTGATGAAAACATTGCGTGCAGCCATCCTTCGTGGTGAGCTTACCGAGTGTGTGAAAAGTTTCTATCGAAATTGGAACAGCGATGTGCGAGTATCCTAGGATGATGGGTTTTGTTACTTCAGCATATGCAGCGGGTCCCAGTGCTTCTGGGTTTGATATTGTATCTTTTGTTCCTTTGGTACTGATTTCGGGTGTCTTCTACATGCTGATCATTCGGCCTCAGCAGAAAAAGGCGCAGCAGCAAGACGTATTTTTAAAGAATTTGAAGCCTGGAGATCAGGTCGTGAGTCAGTCAGGGATTTTTGGGACTGTTTTTCAGATACCAGACAATGAAAATTACTTGATTCTTGAGATTGATGCCAAAGTGCGTGTACGCATACTGCGTTCACATATACTGGAGTTAGCACAAAAATAAGGGGGTAGTGACGTGTCAAGTTCGTGGTGGACGCGATGTGTTGTATGTGTCAGCTGTGTGTGTATTGCATTATTTATGGTGTACCCAACTGTTCGTGGGCTTGACCTCGAAAAAACGCACTACCCATTCCGGCAAAAAATGAATCTTGGACTTGACCTTCAAGGAGGTTTGTATCTCGTGCTTGGGGTGAATATGCCGCAAGTATACCGGAGTGTGCTTGAGAGGCAGGTCAAAGGATTCCTTCATCGGGTAGAAGAGAAGAAGTTCGGTAAAGCCTCTTTTGCGCTTCAGGGTGTTGAGGCAGATCCCCATGCGAGGGTGACGTATACTGGGAGTCGTGATGATGTTGTAGCCCTTTTGAAAAAGGAGTATATAACGCTTCGGCTCGTCCAGGAGGCCGGGGGTATGATTACAGTAGGTCTTTCGCAGCAGAATCGGGATGATCTTGCTGAGCGCACTGTTGGTCAGAGTATTGAAGTGATCCGAAATCGTATTGATGAATTTGGTGTTTCTGAGCCATCTATTACAAGTCAGGGGCGCGATCGCGTGGTTGTGGAGTTGCCTGGTGTAAGGGAAGTGGATCGTGCGAAAGATCTGATCGGACGAACGGCGCGTCTTGAATTTCGCTTAGTGGATGATTCTGTCAAAACGCTTGAGCCTTTTATCAAAGACTGTGCAGCAAAACGACCTAAGCAGGAGGCTTTTTCAGTTTTTGTGCAGGGTATGCGAGAGTGTTTAGGGACGCATGTGCCAGAGAATCTGGAAGTGGTGTTTGATCGGGATACAGTATCAAGGCATGCTTATCTGGTGGCCAAGGATTTGGTGATCACAGGTGATGAGCTTTCTGATGCACAGGTGCAGTTCGATCCTGAATCACGTAGACCGCTTGTGTCATTTACGTTGAATCCTCATGGTGCACGGGCTTTTGAAGAGTTGACAGGTAAAAATATTGGAAAGCGTCTTGCTATTGTGCTCGATGCAGTTGTTCATTCGGCGCCTGTTATTCAGACAAAAATCCCAGGTGGACGCGGTCAGATCACGCTTGGTGGTTTGGACGGTGAGCAAGCTATGAAAGAGGCGAAGGATTTGGCAATTGTGCTGCGTGCTGGTGCGTTGCCAGCGCAGCTTGATTTTCTTGAGCAGCGGGTTGTTGGGCCATCTTTGGGCCAGGATTCTATTGCACGTGGGGCTTTTGCGAGTGTCGTGGGAAGTGCCTTGGTGATTCTCTTTGTTGCTATTTATTATAAGCTGAGTGGTTTGATTGCAGCGGTGTCACTGATCTTGAACGTACTTTTTGTTCTTGCGTGCATGGTGGCGTTTGAGGCAACGCTGACCTTGCCTGGGATTGCTGGGATTGCCCTGACTGTGGGTATCGCAGTTGACTCCAATGTGGTTATTTACGAGCGTATTCGTGAAGAGATTCGATCGGGCCGTGGGCCGCGAGCGGCAATTGAGAGTGGATTTCAAAAAGCGTTTCATACGATCTTTGATGCGAATGTGACAAATGCCATTGCAGCGCTTGTGCTCATGCTGTATGGGACAGGTCCCATTAAAGGGTTTGCTATTACACTATTGATTGGTATAGTGACAACGCTTTTTACCGCAGTTTTTGTTTGTCGTGTTCTTTTTGATTATTACCTACACGTCCTTGAGTCACGAGGCCAGCGTCATATCAGTATTTAGAGGGGGGCTTTACTATGCTTGAGATTATTCGACCTGGTACGGAAATTGATTTTGTTGGGCGCCGACACATATGGATTGGTGTTTCTATTGTTGCTATTTTTGCAACATGCGTTTTACTTGGAACGCGTGGCTTACGCTATGGAATTGATTTTACCGGTGGGGCAGAGGTTCAAGTAGAGGTAGCGTGGGAAATTGGTGAGCTACGCGATGCACTTGAGAAAGGTGGTCTCAGTGACGTTCGTGTGCAGGAACTTGATAGTACTCATGGAAAGCATGCTTACTTGCTGCGATCTCAGGGTGATGAA
The DNA here is from genome assembly GCA_903898645.1 of Oligoflexia bacterium. Classification (GTDB taxonomy): domain Bacteria; phylum Bdellovibrionota; class UBA1018; order UBA1018; family UBA1018; genus CAIUGE01. The sequence continues at coordinate 8,944 of CAIUGE010000047.1, forward strand.
AGCACTTTGAATCAGGTAGCAAAAAAAGTGGAATCACTTTTGGCACAGAGCAAGCAGGCGTTTGACATTGTACGTGTGGATGTTGTGGGGCCTGCAGCGGGCAGTAGTTTGAGGACAAGTGGTTTTACGTCGATGCTTATGGCGCTTGGGTGTATTTTGATTTATGTCACCATGCGTTTTGATGCGCGGTATTCGCCAGGTGCAGTCTTGGCTCTCTTTCATGATTCAATGCTTACTCTTGGTGTTTTTGTGCTCACACAAAAACAGTTTGATCTACAGATCTTGGCAGCACTTTTAGCGTTGATTGGGTACTCAAATAACGATACGATTATTGTTTTTGATCGCGTGCGAGAAACAATCCAGCGTTTTCCGCGTCTCAGTATTGAGCAAGCAGTTAATAGAGCTATCAATGAGACCTTGGGTCGAACTGTTCTGACGTCACTGTGTACCTTTTTTACTGTCCTCGCTCTTTGGGTTTTTGGAGGCAAGGTTATTGAAGATTTTGCCTTTACCCTGATGGTAGGTATTGTGGTTGGGGCATATTCGTCTATCTTTATTGCAAGTTCTCTGGTCATTTATATGACGCATTTTATTTCATGGCAAAAGGGGCGGGTCCGTTGAAGCGACCTTGGCTGTTGCGAGCGCCTTTTGATAGGAGTGAGATTGATGCATTAGCAAAAGCCTCAAATATATCGCAGCTTGCAGCGCGTATTTGCTGGTTGCGAGGGTACCGGACGGTTGATGCTGTTGAAAAATATCTGCGCCCATCGCTTGCTCACCTCTCGTCACCTTGGGTTCTTGATGATATGCACAAGGCAGTTGAGAGGATTTTGCGAGCGCACAGTGAGGCGACACGCATCCTTATTTTTGGTGATTATGATGTGGACGGTACAGCGGGCGCGGCACTTTTGGGTAGATTTTTCAAGATCCTAGGTTTTGAACCTCTTGTTTGGCAGCCGGATCGTTTTTTGGATGGCTATGGACTAGGGCCGCAATTTATCGATCGCGCTCAAGACGCAGGTATTGGACTCATAGTGGCTGTTGATTGTGGGAGTAGTAGTTTTGAAGCAGCTACCAGGGCACGTGAGCTTGGAATGGATGTCATCGTGCTTGACCACCATGCGCTTGATAAGGGTGTGCCAGATTTTTATGCATGTGTGAATCCACAGCGGGGGGATTTTTTACGTGAGCTCTGTGGTTGTGGTGTTGCATTCTATTTAGCAATTGCCTTACGACAGCGTTGGCGAGAAAAAGGGCTTTTTCATAATGGTGAGCCCAACCTCAGGTCATTTTTAGATCTTGTTACTATTGCTACCGCTTGCGACATGGTGCCGCTCCAGGGAGATAATCATATCTTGGTGCGTACTGGTATGGAAGTGCTCCGTCAGACAGATAAGGTGGGACTTCGGGCCCTGCTTGATCAGGCAGGTGTTTTTGCTGGACAAAAGCAACTGACGCCCTCGCTGTTAGGTTTTGTCCTTGGGCCGAGGATTAATGCAAGTGGCCGCATGGCTTCGGCGTCAACGGCCTTAGAACTTCTTATGACAGATGATGAAGTGAGGGCTAAGGAGTTAGCACAAGTGCTTGAGTCACTCAATACTGACAGGATGGTGCTTCAAGATGAGATTTGGAAGGGTGTGCAGCTCAAGCTTGAGCAAGGTGTACCTGAATTTGGTATAGTCCTTTGGGATGATGCTTGGCATGAAGGCGTTGTAGGGATTGTGGCAAGTCGGATTGTGGATGTGTACCGAAGACCTGCTATCGTGATCAGTGCTCAAAGTGGGAAGGGGAGCGTGCGATCAGCCATAGGTATTGATGTGCTGGCAGTGCTCGCGCAGCTTGAGGACTATCTTGTGCAGTATGGCGGGCATAGGTTTGCTGCTGGGGTACGTGTCAAGGACGGTCAGTTGAAGGCTTTTGCTCAGGCGTTCAATGCTGCATGCCAGAGTGCGGAAAGGCACGCGCATGATGCCCTTCTGGTTGATGGAAAGTGTTCCTATGAAGAGTTATCGCTTGAAGTGCTCTATGAGCTTGAGCGTATGGGTCCTTTTGGGCCTGGTAATCCTGAGCCTTTGGTCTGTATCGAAGCACGTGCTGAGAGCGTGAAGCTTGTCAAGGAGAGGCATATCCGTATGCAGCTTTTTCAGGGCACACAATCACTCTCTGCAATATGGTTCCATGGGAAGGATTATGTAGAGGGTGCTGATGTTTTTGATGGTTCTTGGGCAGGTGTCCCTGAAGTGAATAGATTCCGTGGAAGAGAAACGCTTTCTTTTCGTATTCGAGACTATAGTAAGGAATTATGGGTATAATTGTGTTCATTATGGCGGTTACCACTCCTCATGTAGAGAAATTCTTTGCATCTCAGCAGCGGGTATTGACTGAAAAAACTCAGTATTTTTACGAAGAACTCAAGCAGCTCCGTTCACAGCAATCGCAGGTTGAACGTACATTTGAGCAGGAGGAAAAAAAGGCAAGGCATGTGTTCTTTGCTGCTCATGCAGATGGGCCTATGCAAAGGAGCTATGTGCAGAGTTTTTTGAGGCGACGTGAGCAGCTGCAAAAAACGCTGCATGAGACTTTGGTTGAGCGCACAGCCCAGCAGCACAAAGCGCTTGAGGTTTTGAAGGCGCAGCTTGCAGAAGATAAACGAGCGTATATGGAAGATTTGAATCACGCTTCTGCGCCTGATGTGAAGCGATTTCCTTATTTTCGTGAATAGGGAGGCATAAGGTCGAGACTGACCCACAGCGATGCCCAGCTATTTCTCAGTGTTGGTGGTGTTAGAAAATACGTATTGAGCATAATGCCGAGCCAGAGTATGCGGCTTACATTGAATCCTAGGCCATTTTGGATATAAGGTTGTAGAGGGATGTCCCAACCCCATTGCTGTGTGCACCCAATGTGTTCAAAGGGGAAGCTGATCCAGTGTTGTGTCGAGATAGTTTCGGACAGAGCAAAGCTCGCCCATGCACTTGAAAAGCCATAGAAATCAGCCGATGTGTTAGCGGCGTAGGCATAAGGAAGTGTGATGTCAGTAGTAAATCCATAGGAGACAGGCGGGATTCTTTGAATGAGGCTGATACGCCCTCCAACTTCAAAGGCTCGCTTGCGCTCTGTCATGTAGACTGAAATTGGTGGTTGGAAGTAGACGTCGATGCTTGATTCTGTGTCTGGCAGTATGAAGCGAAGGGCGAATCGTGGAGGTCTGGGGCTGACGTACCCTGGGGTCGAGACTTCGTTGGATCCTAAGGTCAATATGAGTCTTTGGTAGTAAAGAACACGAAGGCGGGGAGCTATTTCATAGTCCATCCAGAAGATCTGGAATGCATTCAGGGGTAAGAAATGGGACCCATCAGCAAAAGGCATGCTGATGCCATCGTTGTTGGCAATTGCTGGGGTCATGACCTCGGTAAAGCTTCGCATACGAAATTTTTCAAGTGCAAAAAATTCGTGCATTGGGATGACGGTTTCTGCTTGTTCGCCCAATTGTGTAGCCCAGGCAGTGCTTATAAGTACTAAATAGATCATAATGTTCATGGACTTGTACAAAAAATTGAGCTATCTCGCAAGCGCTTTATGTTTCTGGGAAAAGGTATGCATAAAGTTGTTCAGTCGTAGGTCGATTTGACGGAGAGGGGTCAAGGCATTGTGTGACAAGTCTCTCAAGGGCGCATTGTTTGTGTGAGGTCTTGCAAGGGGTAGAGGTTCGTGCGAGGAGTTGTTCAAAGCGGTTTTGTGCATACTTAAAAATGCAAGTGTAAAGAGGCAAGAGTCGTTTTTTTCTTGCTCCGAGATCATCGCTATAAACGATCTGCTCCATATATTGATTACATTCTGTTTGACTTTCACTTACTTTTTGATCAAAAAGACTTTCGGCTAGAATTGTGCCGTAGGCATAAATATCGCGAGCGTGGAAAAGATTAATGTCTTTTGGTGCATCTTGAAAAGGAGTCCATCCATAGCTCATCGTTTCTGGTGCAAGGATATCGACTGCGGATAAGTAAGGTATCCTTTTGTAAGAATTATTAAATAATATTTTTTTATTGTTGAATGATATGCTGAAATCAATAATTCGTAATTCCTTTTGTTTATTTTTTATGATATTTATCTCACGCAGATCGTTGTGAACGATTTGCGCTTGCTTGAGTGTAAGGAGCGCTTCTGCGAGTCGTTGTGCAAAATCGTAGATTTCATAAAAACTTTGTGAGGTGCCATCGTATTTTCTTTTTTTTGTCGGATAGAGATGAGGGATGTGGATTTGCCTGCCAATTTCTTGCGTCACCAATCTCTTTGCGCGAGGTGTATTGTCTGGAAAGAAATTGATAGCGTAAATTGTGCTCGCGACGATTTTTTTAAGTGGTTGCTGATCGGTTCTCGCATTTTCAATTTCTTCAAGGATATTGAATTCATGTTCAAGATGGCGCCTGTCTGCCCCTTGCTTAGGGTTGTTGTCAAGAAAGGCGACCAGGTCCCCTGTTTTTGCTTCTGTATTGAGTGTTGCTCCGTAGTATACTTTTTTATATGCCCCCTCTCCTAGTATTTGAGGGATTGCGAATTTGACGACATGAAGAGTTCTGGTCCTATCTGAATGCACAATGATGTGACCTGTAGGTAGCGGGATGGATGTGATTCCAGGGATAGGGTGCTCAAGCATGCATTGCAGTTCCTGCAAAGGAGTAGAGAGATATTCCTTTTTTATGTACCTTGATAGAAATGATTTTATCGGAGAGAACATCCTCTCTAGTTCTTTTGGAGATGGTTGACAAAAAGCCAATGTGATCCATATAATAAAAAGCATGCCTAGGTATATACCATAAAAGTATAATTTTCAAGAACTAATGAGGAAAAAATTTCAAAATTGGATCATTTCCAATGCTTGATGGAGGTCTTTTGCTTCTGGACGGCAAATGGGATCAGGGTGGAGGCAGGAGAGAATGATTTTTTCGAAAAGACACGCTTGAGGGTCTTGGCGAGTGCTGCATGTTTGTATGCAATTTTCATTGATCTTTTCCCTAATAATATACGCCATTTTTTGCATGCATGTTTGGTAGGCAGCTGTGTAGGGTCGTTGCGAGTTGGGTGCAAGAGGTATGCAGGCGTCTTGAAGTGTTGCGAGGTTAGTTGGGAAGTAGTGCGACGCAAGCATGATTCCAAATGCATAAACGTCACGTGCTTGGATAATGCGTTTAAGGACGTTGGGTCTATCTAGAGGACTTGTTTGGCAATCTGTATATTTTTTTATCTGTTTTTCGGTATAGGCGATAAATTCAGGCAAATTCATGGGTACTATTTCTGACATTTCAGGCGCTTCAGTCGTAATGCTTGTTTGGTTTTGAATTTTCTCATAGTTCGATGTGTTGACAATATGATGAAGTGAGGAGGAAATTCCAAAATCAATGATTTTAATCTGCAGAGCGTCTGTTGCTAGTATATTTTGCCATTTTAGGTCTCCATGCACTATATTGAGGTCATGGATAGCTTTCAATCCATGAGTAATTTGTTTTGCTGTGTTGGTTGCTTCTTTTATGGTAGCGGTAGCTGGAGGCGAGTGTTTGTCACTGGTGACGATTTGTCGCAAAGATTCGTCGTTCGGTATTGCGGCGCCTGATGCCCATGGATGCTGAGATTCGTAAGGAAAGGCGCATAGTCTTTGAAATAAAAACGGAAAGTAGTGCGTGCTAGATAGAAGGAATTTTTCTGGAATAAATATGTATGATTCAATAATATTTTTGACGCTTTCAGGATTAATTTTTCTTTGATCTTCAATAATTCGAATGATCTGTATTTCGTTATTCCATGCATCTTCCGCAGCCTGACTGACTGGCTCCTCAGTATTGCTTATTATGTCGTGAGCCGCGAGAGGGGCGACTATTTGTTTTGTGCAATTGACAATAAAACCAAGATTGATTTTTTTGTGGGCCCCTTGGCCGAGAAAGGCTTTTCGTATCACGGCAATAAACCAATCTCCATGATTAACTGGGTAAAAGAGGGTGATTTCGTTGGTCTTTGTGCGGATAGTGCGAACACGTTTTTCAGTTGGTTGGCGATGATCCGATATGGTGCGGGCAATCTCTTGTACATCGGCTTGAAGGTGCTGCCCAACATGGTTTTGAATCTGTTCTGTACATGCATCATAGTGAGCGGAGAGCATGCTGGTAAAAAAAAGAAGAGAAATCATGGCTGACTACTTTCTTGGATATGGCGTCGTGATGTAAATTGTTTTTGGATCTCAGTTAGTTTTTTTCGACTACTTGGTAGGGTACCTGTTGTTTGGTTAATGACTTTTTCTAAAAAGCAGCGTGAGCTTTGAGCGTCGAGAGCGCACACTTCTTTTGCACTTTTTGTCATTATTGTATGAATATATTTTGCTTTTTCCATAACGCATTTTTGGGTGTCACACGCATTTCTCATGCTCAGGAGTTTCCATGGGTAGACGAAAGAGGCAACAAGCATGCCGAATGAATAGCTGTCTCTTAGACGAAAAACTTCACTTGCCATCCTGCGATACTCTAGATTGGTTTTCTTGATTTGATTGCGTTTTCGTTTGTAGTGTATTTTATTGTATTCTTGCATCACAAATAGTTGGAGTTTGTAGTAGGTGGTGGCGCTGATAAGAAGACGTTCTGGCGCTTCAAACACATTGTGCATGACTGCTTGCTCTGAGGTCATGTCTGCGTTGGTGGCCTTTGTGCGCGGGTAGGCATTGTCAAAATGGGAAAGCTTGATGCATTGAGGCACTTTGTCGACATGAGGGTAGTAGATACTATTGTCCAGGGATGTTTCCTCTTGGTCACATTTTTCACTGACAATAAATGAGTGCCGAGAAATATTGCCGTGATGTACCTCAAGTGCGTCGAGCACAAGCATGCTCGTCAGTATCTGGCGGGCAATCGATTCTGTGGCGTCAGTTGGTTCTCGTCTGCTCCTTATTTCTTGCCAGAGGATTTCGGGTGTTATGGGTTCTATGTCGTTTGGTTTTGTGAGAAGGGGGGTGCCTTTCTCGTACATAACGATTGCGCTGCTTGAAGATGGTTCAGGGAACCTGTACATTTTTGCTATATGTTTCGTAGACGCAGGGTCGGTTTCCTGGAGCTTGTGAAGCTTTTGAATAATGTGATGTGATACTGGTAGAGCTATCTCAGTGCTCTTGATTTGAGTGCGAAGAAGATCTTGATATATTTTTGGCGTTACGCATGGCACTTCTTTATTTTCGTGTAGTACTATGCAAGCAGCATCACCGGTATGGGCGGCGAAGGCAAGAGCGAGTTGATCGCCAATTTTATTTTTTTTACCATAGATAACAAGAGGCTCTTTTTTTTGTCTTGTGAGGGTATGGGTAACATTGTCTTCTTGGAGAAGAGATCGCGAGATATTGAGCCAGGGTGTTTTTCCGTGAATATCTGGGAAAGCATCTTCAAAAAAATATACCAGGAGATCAATTGGTTGTGTGCTATGGCGAAGAGACCAGGGGTCCCACGCGCTCAGGGACACATGAGTCAGTAGTGCTAATATCCACATGGTTTTTTATACACTGAAAGATGTAACTTTGTCAAGTTATGGTGGGAGAAAATGTATTTGACGAACTGTCTTAGATGTGGACTCTTTCTGCGCTGATAACGTCCTTGTGGCTTTCGAGGGTAGTCATCATCTTTTGCAGCTGTATCGTGCTTGTGACTTCGAGATCAAAGAGCAAAATTGCTTTGCGGTCTTTTGTTGTGCGAACAAGGGCGGAAGTAATATTGCTCCCTGAGGAACTGATAAGATGGGAAAGTGTTGCAAGGAGGCCGGGTTCATCTGTTGCTACAATGCGTGTACGAACATGGCGTTTGATTAGGCCTTGATTTGCCCAGGCAACGTCTATACGTCGATCCGGATCCATATCAAGTGTTTTTGTACATTGTGCTGTGTGCACTGTCACGCCACGTCCGCGTGTAATGAATCCAGTAATGGTGTCACCAGGAAGGGGTGTGCAGCAACGTGCAAATCGTATAAGGACATCGTCAATGCCTGCGACTTGAATAATACTATGGGTGTCGCTTTTGTGCGTTGCTGAGCGAAAAATCTTCTCCATGGTAGTTGGCTCAGGAGGCTTGATGTCGAGCATGTTCTCGGGCGCAATTTTACCGTAGCCTATGGCGCGGTACATGTCCTCCGTGCTTGAAAAGGAGTGCTTTTCGGCGAGCTGCTGGAGAACATCTATTTTCTCTTGCTTATTAAGAGATGTGCCTGTTGTTCGAAGAGCTTTGTCGAGGAGTTCTTTGCCAAGGATGCCTGCGCGTTGCCGCTCTTGCGTTTTAATAACAGAACGTATTTTTGCTTTCGCCCGAGAGCTGCAAACGATCTTGAGCCAGTCTTTTGACGGGCTTTGGAGAGCTGATGTTTCAATCTCAATGCTATCGCCTGACTTGAGTCTATGGCGGAGAGGGACCATCTTGCCATTGACTCTGGCGCCAGTACAATGGTGACCGACATCTGTATGTACGGCGTAGGCAAAATCGAGGGGTGTTGCTCCATGGGGAAGTTGTTTGATTTCGCCTTTTGGCGTAAAAACAAAAATATCCTCAGCGAAAAGGTCAATCTTGACTGTTTCTAAAAACTCATTAGGATCCTGGAGAGCCTTGTGCCATTCAAGAAGGCGGTCGACCCAGGCGATGTTCCCTGATTGTTTGGAGTCAAACTTGCCTTCTTTATACTTCCAGTAGGCAGCGATGCCGCCTTCGGCAACAAGGTGCATTTCCTGCGTTCTGATCTGAATTTCAATACGCTCTCCGTGGGGACCGATGACACTTGTGTGTAAGGATTGGTAGGAATTCGCCTTAGGAATTGCAATGTAGTCTTTAAAGCGGCCTGGTATAGGTTTGTAGGCAGCATGAATAACGCCGAGCGCTTTGTAGCATTCAGTGATGCTTTCAACGATAATGCGGTATGCAATGATATCGAATATTTGCTCATATTCGAGCTTTCGACGCTCCATTTTTCTATAAATAGAATAAAAGTGCTTTGCGCGACCTGTGACGAGAGCTATGATGTCGTACTCTCTGAGTTTTTCGTCAATGATATGGGTGACTTCTTCAGTGAAGAGTTCGCGCTCTTTCTTTGTTTTGGATATTTTCTGTGCAATTTTATAGTAAATGTCTGGGTGTAAAAAACGTAAACAAAGATCTTCGAGTTCCATTTTAATGCTACTCATGCCAAGGCGATTGGCGATGGGTGCGTAGATATCGAGTGTTTCTTGCGCGATGATTTTTTGTTTTGCTTGGCTCATGAATTCAAGCGTACGCATATTATTGAGCCGATCGGCAAGTTTGACAAAGATAACGCGAATATCTTTTGCCATAGCAATAATCATTTTACGAAAATTTTCTGCCTGCTTTTCTTCCGTTGTTTTGAATGTAATTTTCGATAATTTTGTGACGCCATCTACAAGTTCGCTGATCTCAACAGAAAATTCCTGTTTAATTATCTCAAGAGTCATGCTGGTGTCTTCAATGGTGTCATGAAGAAGGCCTGTCACAATGCTTGCGATATCAAGCTTCATGTCAACAAGAATTGCAGCTACTTCGACAGGGTGCACGAAGTACGGTTCACCACTTTCTCTTTTTTGGCCTGCATGCGCTTGTTGCGCCATTGAATACGCTTTTGTGATAAGACTTTTATCGGCATCAGGGTAGTATGACGCGAGGGAGTGGTAGATTGATTCTATGCTGGCTGGTGGTGTTTTCGTCACCTAACGTTTCCTAAGATGTGGCAGAAGGATCTGCTCGATCTGCTTGGATGCTACTTCGAGATCTTTATTGATCACGCTATGATCGCATTCGTGCTTGCGAGCGATCTCTTGTCGCGCATGCATAAGACGCATAGCAATGGTTGCCTCATTATCTTCACCACGTGCACGAAGTCTTTGCTCGAGGACTTCGATTGATGGTGGTTCAATAAAAATACGAAGTGTTCTGTAGGCGCGAGCAAGATTTGCTGCCCCCTCGAGATCGATATCAAACAGAAGAGATTGGTTGTTTGTTAGTGCCTCATCGATCGATGATTTCAGTGTGCCATACCAGTTATTATGGACATGTGCGTATTCGGCAAAAGCATCTTTTTGTTTGAGTTCTAAAAATTGCTCCTCAGTGACAAAGTGGTAGTCCACTCCTTCTTGTTCTTTACCGCGGGGCTGACGGGTTGTGACGGAAATGGAAATATTGATAATAAAATCAGCCAAGATCCTTTTACAGAGCGTTGTTTTGCCTGCGCCAGATGGTGCGGAGAGTATGATGAGTAGAGGGTTACTCATGGTAGGCCTGTGTCCCTATAGCTCGAAATTTTTCAGCACGGTGCTCCTTACAGTTGACTGAAGTAAGCTCGTGAAAGGCATTCTGTATTGCGCAGTGCAAGAGTGCTGCGGCCTCGTCCCAATTTCGGTGTGCGCCGCCTGGAGGTTCTGGAACAATGCCGTCAATAATGCCTAATGAGAGGACATCGCGGGCATTCATTTTAAGTTTCTCGCTTGCTTTTTCCGCAAGCGATGCGTCATTCCATAAAATGGAGGCACAGCTTTCAGGCGAAATCACTGAATAGATGCTGTACTCTTGCATCAGCACTATGTTGCCGATGCCAATAGCAAGGGCACCGCCAGATCCGCCTTCGCCGGTAACGATGGAGACAATAGGAACGCTGGTAGCAAACATACTCACGAGTGCTTCAGCTATTGCCTGTGATTGCCCACGCTCCTCTGCATCGATACCGGGGTAGGCACCTGGCGTATCTATCAGTGTCAGTATAGGAATCTTGAAGCGATCTGCAAGCTCGTAAAGCCTTATAGCTTTTCTGTATCCTTCCGGGCGAGCCATGCCAAAATTGCGATCCATCTTCTGTTTTGTTGTTCGGCCCTTTTGTGACCCAATAATCATAAGGGAGGAGCCTTGGAATGTGGCGAGGCCCCCTAAGATTGCTTCGTCCTCTCCAAATGCGCGATCTCCTGAAAGCTCGTAAAAATCAGGGAAGAGTCGATCAATGTAGTCACGGAGATACGGCCTTTGTGGATGGCGTGAGAGTTGAACGCGTTGCCAGGGTGAGAGTTTTGCAAAGGTGCTTTCGATAAGCCCTGCAATTTTTTGCTCTAAAGTGCACATCTCATCGTGGAAGTCCATGCCTTGCTTTTCAGCAAGTTCACGAAGATCAGCAAGTTTTTTTTCCAAATGTACAATTGGCTTTTCAAAATCAAAGACGCCGTCCATAGGATGAGTAAATTAGCCTAATATGGTCAGTCGGTATAGCCTTTTTTCGGGGCATGTTCCCACCCAGAGACCCGGAAGTTCTCAAAGTAGACAATGGGTGCCTCGTTGGTGCCAGTACGGTGATAGATCCATCTTTCGGCACCTGGGTTACCAGAAGTTTGCTTTTCGGCAGGTTCTCCCCAAGACACAAGGACATCTTCATGTGTCATGCCGAGGACAATGTGGCCGAGGCGCAGGGCTCTGTCCATGTCATCGTCACTTGGCTGAATGCTTGATGGCTTGCGTTGTGCCTGAAGTCTTTGCTCCTCTTCGATGCGTTCGCCAATACGATCATGGCTATCTAGGTGATTAAGGGCATTGAGTGCAGCGCATCCTGTCATGATAAGGAAGAAGTAGCTCATACGCCATCTTCTCCTGTGCTTTTAGAAAAAAAAAGCCGAAAAAGTATTTATGACGGACGATGTGAAAGAGGTGTCTCGCTACCAGGAGTTCCTGCGTAAGATGCGAAAGGGGGGGGCTCTGCGGGCTCTCTTTCTTCTCATGCAGGCATTTGTCTCGCGTGACTATGTGACAAGACATGCGGCCTATGGATTTCTTCTCTCGCTGAGTTGTGGGCTTGTTGCATCTTCCATGATGGGCGTGCGCCTTGTTCGCTCTTTACGGCATGTGCATGAGGCAGCGCTCCATTTGGAGCTTGCCGACGAGCAAGGCCGTCAGAAGCGCGAGCATGCCGAATCATTGCGTCTTTCAAGTGAGCTGAGTATAGGTTCATTTAAAGTTCCTATCAATGTGCCACTCGATAATGCGGCGCGTTTTTCTTCGGTCAGTATTGCTGAAATAGAAGTAGTTGTTGAGTGCGATGGCACTGAGACACGCGAATTTATTAATAAATATATTGAGCTTGTGCGAGATCAGGTCACACGGACTATTCTGCCTGTTGATCGTGAAGAGATTATGTCACCTGATGGTAAAAAGCATCTGAAGACAATTATTATGAAGCGTTTGAATGCTTGGTTGTTGCGTGGCCGTATTAAAAGCATCTATTTTTCAAAGTTCATTCTTACTTAGATTTTATGGCGTTTGAGCATTTCAAAAAGTGTTGAGCGTGCAATGCCAAGTATCTGGGCTGCCTCGGTGCGGTTTCCGCTTGAGAGTTTAAGGGCACGGATGACCATGATGCGTTCCATGTCGTGGAGTTTTGTGACACCGTGGAGCATGGCTTCTTCGCTACAATCATCCAAAAATTCAAAAGAGTCAGTACTTAAAAAAGTATCACTACTATAAGAAAATGTTGCAGCGCATTCTATGACTTGTTTCAATTCGCGCACATTGCCTGGCCATCCGTAGGATTTGAGTTTGAGCATGGTGCTATGGGTAGGGATTTTCTTGAATCTTTCAGCAAAAAAGTGTGTCAGCAGTTCTATATCCTGAGGTCTGTCTCTGAGGGGAGGGATCGATAAGGTGATAGATGCAATACGGTAGTAGAGATCGTGACGCATTGCTCCACTTTTAATCAATTCTTTGAGAGGTTTATGCGTTGCGCAAATGAGACGTATATCGGCTTTAATAGTTTTGTCTGATCCTACTGGGCGTATTTCGCCGCTATCTAAAAATCGAAGGAGTTTGACCTGCATATCGAGTCCTAGATCACCTATTTCATCTAGGAAAAGTGTACCGCCGTGGGCAGATAGGAGAGCTCCTCGTCTTTGGGACTCGGCACCAGTAAAAGCGCCACGTGTATGGCCAAAGAGTTCGCTCTCTGCAAGTGAGAGAGGGAGAGCGGCACAGTGAAGGGGGATAAAGGGGCCATCTTTTCGTTCGCTCCAGGCATGAATGATCTTGGCCAGGACTTCTTTACCGGAGCCTGTTTCCCCATGCAGGTAGATAGGTAAGTCAGTTGTCGCAGCTTTTCGCGTGCGATGAAGCAGTCTAATGCCGACAGAGGAGCAAGTTATCCATGCTTGTAGATGCGATGGAGTTTTTGGAGCAATGTTTGTCTCAGATAGGAGAGATTCAATGCTTATGCGTGTTTCACCCCAGAGAAAGGGTGCTTGGAGTGGTAGTTCGGCTGAGTCGATTTCAAGACTCCCAATGAACCCTCTTTTTCCGTGCAGATCAATCCAAAATTTTCCATCTTTTTCATGCAGATGTGCGATAGCGTCCCCTAGTGAGGTGTCTCGCAGCCTAATGCCTGCTTCTTCTCGGGTACCTAAGGAGAGCGTGGTGCCGTTGAAAGGCACGTACCGAGTATGTCCTGAGGGGTCTTGTATCTTTACTTGCCAAGTAGCCATAGCTCTTGCACTGATGCAAGCACTGTGCCTATTCTGAGGCATGGAAGAAGGTCATGTCGTAACGCTTGCTGATTGCGCCCAGCTTGAAGGGCTCTTTGGTCCTAAGGGGATGCTGACGTATGCAGACCCTAGAATTGCCTTTATTGGGCGATCGAATGTGGGTAAAAGTACGCTCATTAATGCAATCTTAGAAAGAAAGTGGGCTTTTTCGAGTAAAACACCTGGAAAGACTCGAGCTATCCATTTCTACAATGCAAAGCATCTTGGATCCATTTTTGTTGACTTGCCTGGGTTTGGTTTCGCTCGTGTTTCTTATCAGGAGCGGAAATCTTGGGAAAAGCTCCTTGAACAGTACTTTCGTTATGACACAAAACTGAGACTTCTTTGTTTGATTTTTGACAGCAGGCGCTCTGAGATGGATCTCCATGTTGCTGATTTTTGTGCGAAGCTAGGCATCCCCTTTATTGTGATATTCTCGAAATATGATTGCCTTAAAAATCAGAAGCTGCGAGCTGAAAGTCAGCGCCACATCGCAAGTATGAAAGAGGCACTTTCTGCAGATGAGCTTTTCTTGTCGACATTCATTGTGTCAAGTACAACAAAAGACGGCATACCTGCTTTGAGGGCATTTATCCAGAAAGGGAGACATGGTTCCGATCTATAGAGTATTGTTGGCAATTGAGTGTCTTCTTGCATTCCTGAGTCTTGTGTCTTTTCGGCCTCCGCATTGGCTGGAGCGATTTTTAGGTCCTGTTGGTATAGGTCTTTGGATAGGCGTGAATATTGGTTTTCTTTTTTGCTGGTCGATTATTCTTGGGGCTGCTTCAGTCATGGTGCAAAATTTGTGAGAATAGCATGTATTGCGCCTTCAGGTAGGGTTGCAATTGATGCACTCCATGCAGGCTGTAGGCGCTTGAAGAGAGTCTTTGGAGTGACACCCTGGATTCATCCTGCATGTTATGAAGAAGATGGTTTTTATGCAGGGTCTGATAGGGTGAGGGCTCTTGCTCTGTATGAGTCAGCTTTTGAGGCGGATATTCTTTGGTGTGCTCGTGGAGGATCTGGCGCAATGCGTCTTTTGCCGCTCCTTGATACCATGAAGGCGCCTCCTTCAAACAAGCTTCTCGTTGGGTTCTCTGATGCAACAGCACTTTTTGATTATGTTCGCTCACGTTGGGGTTGGTCAACGCTGCATGCACCCATGCCTGCGACACGCATGTTTGCGAGTATGCGTGTTGCGCACCTCCAAGAGCTTGAAAAATACCTTACAGGTCATGTTAAATGTGTTTGGCGCCTTGAGCGGCATGGACCGTCCTGCCAAGTGCGGGCGCCCTTGATTGGGGGGAATCTTGCAGTCCTTAGCCACTTGATGGGGACTGATTTTGAGCCTTTCCATACGCAGTCGATACTTTTTCTTGAAGATATTGATGAGCCATTTTACAAAATCGCACGCATGCTCACGCAATTCAAACTCTCGCCAAAATTCCGGGATTCTGTCCGTGCGATTGTGCTTGGATCATTTTCTGGCTGCCGGGACACTTCTGGAGCTGGTGTTACGTTGCTTGACCTTTTTCGTGATATGGATTTGCCTGTTTTTTCTGGGCTCCCTATGGGGCACGGCATGGCGGATCATGCGCCTTTAGTGCTTGGTGGTATGTATGAGCTCAAGGGGCATTCTTTGCGGCTCCTTTCCTGGGATTGGAGACTTGACGCGGATGCAGTTATCCGCTAGTTTCGCCAAACAAGTGGCTCTCTGGTGGAACGGTAGACACGTCAGCCTCAAAAGCTGATATCCGCAAGGGTGTGCGAGTTCGAGTCTCGCGGGAGCCACCATAATAAAAGTTATGATGCCAAGGTTCTGTGCGTTTCTTTTGATGTTGGGTTTAGGGTCTTCTCTGTTTTTACGGTATTTGCATGGGTTCGGTATTCCTTCGGATTTTGCTGTCTATCAGTTAGCAAGCCAAAGGTGGTTTGAGCATAGTGTCAATCCCTATGTCCAGACTGACAGTTCTCCATTTAAATACTCCCCGAGTTTTTTACTCTGTTTGAAATTCTTGCCTGCATGGCCTGTTTTTAAAGCATTGTGTATTTCCCTTCTCGCCGCAAGTGTCCTCCTGATTGCGCCTTTCAGGCGCTTTTATGAAGTAGGGCTTCTTGTGATAGGCCTGGCCCTTTCATGGAAAGGGATTTTAGAAGCCTTAGACTATGGTCAGGTTGATTTTTTTGCTTTTTTCTTCTTTGTCTTAGCAGCGAGGCTTACTCATCGTCCTTTGGTTGCAGGTCTTCTTTTAGGTATTTTGCCATGGATAAAATTACCATGGATGTTTCTCGTTATTCCTTTTTTCAGTCGAGCATTTCTCGTGGGGTATGCTGCTGGGTTTTTTGGGTTCGGCTTTTTATTACCACTCGGTTTTTTTGGTTGGGGGCGCTTCCGTTGGCTTTTTGGGCAATGGATGGATCTAGTTATCCATCAGCCACATGAGCTCTATGCAACAGAGGTCAATCAGAGTCTCTGGAGTACAGGCGCCAGATGGATGCAGGTATCAGCGTGGGGGGGGGTGTTGTACGGTATAGCATTTCTTTTTTGTCTCTATGCAGGGTGCCGACTGTTCCGCCGAGGCGCCCAGCTTGCTACAGTAGCTCCGTGGCTCCTTTTGATGCAGCTTGCAAATCCTCTTGGTTGGCGCTGCGGGAGCTTGTTTTGTCTCGGGATTCCTTTTTCAGCGCATAATAAAATACCACCGCAGCGTCTGTGGTTCGCTTTAGCTTGCTTTGTTCTCCAGATGTATCCTGTTGGAGTGCATCATTGGACGGATCTCTGTCGGTTCGGCGGGATTACACTGTACTGGCTATCACTCGTAGCACTCTGTGTATAAGTGCTCGTTATTGCAGGCGTTTTGCTTACTGGACTCACAAATGCATGATTCATTTTATCAATTAATGATAGTATAAATGTTATTTGTATTTCTTTATAAAAAGATTATAAATTCTAACAATTTGTTGTTTTCTCTAGCTCTATTCTCTAATGAACTGTAACTGATACTGTCAATGAAAGTACAATTATTGTCAGTCTTGAGCGGCTTGTCGGGGCTGCTCATCGTGCTCAGACTGCTCATTCTGCTGCTACTAGCAAGCCTGATGACATTGTTGTTAATCAGGCTGCCGATAAAGCTAAGCGCAATGTTAACGAACATGCTGCAGCCGCCAACAACATGATTAATGATTTTTTAGGGCAAGAAGAAAAGGCTAAGTTTAGCAAGATGAAAGGCGCTCTTGAGGCTGTCAGCGGGTTATTGCTGCCAAATTCCACTATTGGTGTCGATTTTCAAGTTACTAAAGATTTTGTAGTTGCATGTCAGGCAGCCATTAAGGCTATCAAGGAGGCTCGAAAGCATGCTGCGATTGACGTAGCGGACCGAGATGGTAAACAAGCTGCTGCGACGAAAGAGGCATCGTTGAAAAGAAAAGCTGATCGGGCTGCAGAGCTGAGAAAGAAAGCCACGAAGGAACATGCGATCATCCACACAAAAAAGAGTGAAAACGAAGCTAAAAGACAGCAGGCTATCCAGGAAGATCAAGTTCCGTCACCAAGAGTGAGTAGTGCTGATGCTAGAGAAAAGGTCAGAGTAAGTGCTGCAGTCAAGAAACAGACCCAGCAGGACGTTGATGCTCATAGAGCAGCTTCCGCCCTCAGCCAAAAAAGGTGGAGTCCTTTGGGTCAGGATGGCTCAGAGGGTACAGAAGCTTCTGATACTGCTACTGGTCAATGAGCTTGCCAAAGCGCCTAGGTTTCTCGCATTGTTAGGAAATGTTCAATCTCATCAATACGGGCATTGGCATCACTGTAGCCGAGCGCTATGAGTTCTTGGATATAGGATTTGTGGAAGAGGAGATAGGAGAGTAAATCTGAGCTTTCCTGGCTTTGGGATCCAAGTCCATCAAGGAGGTAGCGAATAATAGGAGGTGCTTTTGGTCTGCAGGCATGGGCTATCTGACCAAGATCAATGCTGGGGTACAGAGCTAGGGTTTGGATAGGTTGAATGGGTTCCTTGAGTGTTTGGTAGTCAAAAGTATTGCTCGCTATGATGGTGTTGATGCGTGCGAGATGCTCGAGGTCGGCATCGAGGTGATCAAGAAACATGGAATTAAACATCACGCCCATGACTTGAGCAAGAGGAGGTTTTTTCATGGTCATGCCATCACTGCCAAATGAGATATATTGATCTTGAAGCTGTGTTTCTGTTTTTGCCTGATGGCGGATACCGATGGCAAGCAGATGGGTAGATCCGAGTCTGATGGCAGGGCTGAGGGGATTTGTAAGGCGCATTGCGCCATCTCCAAAGTAAAATGCGCCGTGAGGTGTGCGAATCGGCACAGGTTGGAAGACGACCGGTATTGCTGTTGACGCGCAGAGATGATCGAGGGTGAGTGTTGCAGCAAGAGCAACTCGGCGTGATTTTTCCCAGACCGGATGTCCCTTCTGGCCTTGAATGAACGTGTAGGATTTTCCTGAAAAATAGTTGGTTGCAGAAATGGCAATAGCGTAGAGATTGCCTCGTTCTATTTCAGTTGCAAGGGCATCAAATTTGAGTTTTTCTCCAAGAAAGGCTCTGAGAGGGGTCGCGTCAAGGAGTGATTGGAGTTGCCCACCACCTACAATGCCTCCGAGGGATAAGTCTTGGACGAGTGTGCGCGCTACTTTCATGTAGGCTGTGATATTAGTGTGGTAAACGCTTTCGGTCGACAGGGAGCTCCAGACTTCGGCAAGATAATCGGTCATGCCTCGGAAATTACCGCTGCCAGCGGCTATTGCGATGCCATTAATGGCGCCTGCTGATGCCCCTGCGACGATGCGAAATGGGGAAGTTCTGTCTGTACGATTGAGTTCGCCAATTCTTCGTAAGACGCCAGCTTGATAAGCGCCACGTGCACCGCCTGCAGTTAAAACAAGTCCATACATAGACCTAGATTGTACCTGACAGATCTACTCGTGAGCAAGGTTTCGATTCCAGCGGGGGATGCGTACTTCAAGACGCGTGTCATGAAGTGGTATAGTTTGGCAGGCGAGCCTTGAGGTTGGCGCAAGGCCTGGTGCTTTTTCGAGTTGATCTTCTTCTTCTTCGCTTGGAAGGGGGAGAAGGTCAAAGCCTTGTTCGATAATGACGTGGCATGTTGCGCATGCGCAGACGCCCCCACAAGCATGATCAAGTTCGACGCCTGCAGCGAGAGCTGTATCCAAAATACTTCTGCCTGCACTCTCTACCTCAATGCATGAGCCGTCAAGAGCGTGAAAGATGATTTTTCCCATGACCCCATTGTAGGGGAGAACTTTTGGAAAGTCATGAAAGAAGTTGCAAGGTTTTCTAAGACCTGAGAGTGTGCGCGCTATGTACTATGAACGCGCGTTAGAGCTGTATAATCAGCCACTTTTTGAACTTCTTGATCAGGCTCGTATGATTCACACGCAGCATCATAAGCATGAAAAGATTCAGCGGTGCGCTTTACTCTCGATTAAAACAGGAGCCTGCTCTGAGGATTGTGCGTACTGTCCTCAGTCAGCGCACTATGACACCAATGTTGAGCGCACAGGCCTCATGGAGTTGCATGCAGTTCAGGCGGCCATTAGGCAAGCAAAGGCCTCTGGTGCAGGAAGATTTTGTATGGGAGCTTCAGGGCGTCAGGTCAAGGATGGAGCAGATTTTGATCGTGTGCTTGAGATGGTGCGTATGGTCAAAGAAGAGGGTATGGAGGCCTGTGTGACGCTTGGTATGTTGACCGGGCATCAGGCTGTAAGGCTCAAGGAGGCTGGATTAGACGCTTATAATCATAACTTAGATACATCGAGAGAATTCTATCCCTCGATTATTACAACCCGGACGTATGATGATCGTCTTCAGACACTTCATCATGTACGTGAGGCAAAGATCCAGGTGTGCTGTGGGGGTATTGTTGGCTTAGGTGAGTCTCGTGAAGATCGCTGCGCACTGATTGCTGAGTTGGCTTCTATGGAGCCGCAGCCTGAATCGGTGCCAATAAATATGCTTATTGCGGTTGATGGGACGCCTCTTGAGGGCAAGAGCGTTGAGCCATTTGATGTTATCCGGATGATTGCAGTTGCAAGATGCTTGATGCCAAAAACACGTATTCGGCTCTCTGCTGGGCGCAGTCATATGAGCCGAGAAGCACAGGCGCTTGCTTTTTATGCTGGGGCAAATTCTGTTTTTTTTGGTGAAAAACTGCTGACGAGAGACAATCCTTCAGTGCAAGAGGATGAGGCACTTTTTACTGCATTAGGTACATAGGGGCCCCGAAGGGCCCCCTATGAGATTAGTTAATTTCTGCTTCTAAGTTGATAGAAATTGCGACTTCTTCACCAAGAAGAAGATTGCCTGTTTCAAGTGTCTTATTGAAGACGATGTTGAAGTCTTTACGATTGACTACCCCTTTTGCTTCAAAGCCAAGAGATTCTTCGCCCCAAGGGTCTTTTGCTTGACCGAGGAATTCTGCCTGTAATGTCACTGGCTTTGTGATGCCGTGCATTGTGAGATCACCCTCAATGGAGAGATTTTTTTTATCACTGGATGTTACTTTAGTAACTTTGTAGACGATTGTAGGGAATTTTGCGGCATCAAAGAAGTCTGCTCCACGCAGATGTTCGTCCCTTTTTATGTTATTGGTGGATATGTTGGCTACCTTGATGGTGAAAGTGCCTGAAGCCTTTTCGGGGGCCTTGGGATCAAAAGAAAAGGAACCTTCAAGATCCTTAAATTCACCATGGACAGTGCTGACAAGATGCTTAATGGAAAACCCAAGACGTGAGTGCGATGTGTCAATTTTGAGTGTTGCAGCAGGCTTGAGTGTTGCAACAGGCTTGAGTGTCGCGGCAGGCGTGAGTGTTTCGGCATACAGTGACGTCATGAGTAGTAGTAAAGTTGTCATTTTTTTATCTCCTTCGGCCATCATAGCACCTTTGCAGCATATGCGCATAGGGCGTTTTTTGACACAATATTCAAGCAAATTGGTCAACTAGCCGACACAGATTTTATATGCGCTATGAACTTGACGCTTATCAGCGTGATATTATTATCGATTTAGCTGAGATGATGACCGATCAGAAGTTTTTAGATGAAAACTTAAGAGTATCTCTTGTGCGCTTCGTCGAAGAAAGGATGAGTCTGCTTGCCTGTAAGGCTTTAGAGGATTATTTGATTTATGCAAAAAGAGATACAGACGAGATGCATAGATTGCTCCACGCGGCAACAACGCATGGCGGAACGTGGTTTTGTGATCTAGATCATTTTTTCGATATTGATGTTATGGCGCGTGCCTACGCATTAGATGAGGCGTCTCAGCGTGAACCTTTTAATGTTCTTTCTGCTGGGTGCGGAACAGGAGAAGAGGTGTACTCACTCGCTGTTGTTCTTGACAGGGTACATCTCGAATTTCCACATTTTCAGTATAAAGTGTATGGTTTTGACATTGACCCCATGAGTATTGAAAAGACTCATGCTTGCGTCTATCAGGCTGAAAAAATTCCAGAAATATTTCGTGACCATCCTATTTTTAATAAAATGTGTGATAAGGCAGAATACTTCCACGATCACATCAAGCTTAAGGTTATGAATATTTTTCAGCCAGAGTCGAATTTTAAAGCATTTTTTCATGCTATCTTTTGCAAGAATGTTATGCGTTTTTTTCATGAGAGCAAGGCAAAAAAAGCGCTAACAATACTTGCTTCCTATTTGAGAAATGATATTTTTGATTCCAAAGTTCATACGAAAGATGGTTTTTTTATATCAACGAGTGTGCTTTTTTTATCACACCATGAAGAGAGAGATTTGCCTGGCGTCTTTCATCACGAAAAAAGGTCAATTTTAAGAAAATGTATTTGTCTTGAGTTGCACGCAAAGCCAGCTAGTAAAGTGCAAGAAAAGAAACTATCTGTATTTCCTGTAGCGCACGCTAATACTCAGTCACTACGTAAAAGGCCTGGGAAAAGAGTGATTGTTATGGATCATGTTGAAGTGGGGAGGAAGGTGCTGACCGACCTTCTTGAACATGCGGGGTGCCAGGTAACAGCTGTGTTGAATGGTTACGAAGCGGAAGAAATTATGAAAAGGAAACCATTTGACGTCGCTTTTCTTAGTTTTTCGTCAGATACTAGGTATGATAATCTTATCCGTCGATTTGAGGAATTTTGTCTTCCGTGGGTTGCTTTAACAGAGGGTGCAAGTCTTGATTCTCCTCGTGTTTTTGAAGCGCTTCGCCTTGGGGCCTGCGACTATATGAATAGGCGCACGCTTCTTCAAAATGTTGATGAGCTCGATGATGTGTTGGGTACCGTGTTTAATGAGAAAAGAACATACCAGCAACCAATCTCATGCTTTCTTATTGGAGCAAGTACAGGAGGCATTGAGACCTTGCAGGCAGTTTTGCGATTTTTGCCTAAAAACACACCTCCTGTTTGTCTTATTCAGCACATGGATGCGCAGCTCCTTCCCTCTTTTTATCAAGGGCTTTCCCGTGTGTCGCATCTTGATATTGTACCTATTTCGCGCTCTGGGACTGAGCTTCAAGCAGGGTGTCTCTATGTATCAACTGATGATAGTCATTTAGCACTTCGTGTTGGAAGCGATGGAGTAGGTGTAATGCTGATGAAAGATACCTATGGGATGCATGCTCGGCCAAGTATTGATGTCCTTTTTGCGTCTGCTGAAAAAGTAGCATCGAGTACCTGTGCCATACTCCTTACCGGTATGGGTACCGATGGGGCGTTAGGTATGGGTTTGTTGCGATCACGTGGGGCCGTGACTTTAGTACAGAAGATTGAAACATGTGTTGAACCCGGCATGCCGGCCGCAGCGTTGAGACGGCAAGCGGCTGTGCATACTTTCGAACCAGAAGACATCAGGCAGTATATCGTTGATGCTGTTATGAAAAAAGCTGCATAGAGATGGCATGAAGAAAGATAGCTTTTTTATGGATTTTACGCAGAATGCTCGACTAGCTCTATTTTCGCAGCTCATTCGCGGGCTTCTTTTGGTGCTAAGTATAGCTGCAGAAGCTGCTTGTAGGGGGGTGTGAGGTAAAAGGTCGAGAAGTTACCTGCTGCACTGCTTCATGCTGAAAGAGTCGGTTTGCGCATAATGATATGCTTGTTAACGTGAAAGAGAGTTGTGGAGTACTTGATGATTGTAAAGAAATAGAGAAAAAGACGTTGACTTGAACTTGAGCTTGATGTAGCCTCTGCGTATCGAAAGGTTCTTTTGATGTGTGTCGCGGGGTGGAGCAGCCCGGTAGCTCGTTGGGCTCATAACCCAAAGGTCGTCAGTTCAAATCTGGCCCCCGCAACCAATATTTAAATACCCCCAATGTGTAAAAACTGAGGGGGTTTTTAGTTTTAGGGAGTCATTCGCGCCCTTCTGTCTAGCTTTTGTATCACAGAACATCTTGGTCCCATGTTCCAAGTCTCCCTTATGCATTGATGGGGATAAAGGAATATGTACATATGTCTCCTATGAGGAGGGCGTTGACTGAGGGTTGTTCTTGATGCCATAGTGGGGGTGTATATGCGGAATAAAACAAATAGCATGCACGCAAAAATAACGCATCGTGCAATACTACTGCACTTCTTGTCTATGTTTTCAGCATATGCGACTTCAGTTACGTTGCCTTATAGTTTTACAGCAGGGAGCCCAATATCAGCGAGTCAGATGATGGGCAATTTTGTGTGCCGTAGTCTCACATAAGAAGGAGCTAGAAATGAGCAACTAACGATGTGGACAAGCTATGGGAAAGATGAGGGTGGGCCCCTCGGACTCGGCGTACAGGCGCA
>CAIUGE010000048.1 GCA_903898645.1 Oligoflexia bacterium
GGCTCAAGTGGCAATCTCTATACTGGAGGCAATGGCGGCAGCTCTGCCACTAGTACAGGCGGATTTGGTGGCACTGGCAATACTGGCGGCCAGCCTGGGCTCTGTACTGTTTCTGGCCTCAGTGGCACTGGTGGCGGCGGAGGCGGTTTTGGTAGCGGAGGCGGTAGTGGTGGATGTACTGGCACTGGAGGCAGCTTTGGCGGTCCAGGCGTAGCATCATCAATATGGGCACGTGGAGGAACGCTTACTGGCGCAGGCGGCAGTAGTGTTAATGGCGGAGGCTACGGAGGTTCAGTCGTCCTCACCTACACTGCAACCTCATGCTTATTTTAAAACGAGATTATATCTTATTTACATACAATGGAGCACTCATAAAAACCTAAATGACTCCGCGAGGTCCAGCAATAATGATGCCGTATAAAATATCCATCACACCAGCATTCTCTATATTCATCCTCTGCACAAATGCTTTTGCATCCCTCAGCGTACCGAATATATTTACTGCAGGAAGCACCATCTCAGCTTCGCAAATAAATCAGAATTTTTCAGTCCTTGCTTCCTACAATCAAGCATCTCAAAGTTGCGTCAGAACCATTACCTCAAGCGAAATTGTGAACAACACCTTGTCACAACCTGTAGTCATCTCCTACTCGATGGTCGGTGGAGGAGGTGGCTTAGGTTGCTGTAGTTTAAATTGCGGAGGAGGGGGCGGTTCAAGCGCCATTGTTGCTCCTGGTCTTGTTATCACTGCTGCAGGAGGCAATGGGAGCGCCTTTGGAGCCGCTGCTAATGGATCATCTGCTACAGGATCCTTCACATTATCGCCTGGATCTACAACACTTGCTGTCTATGCTGGTGGTGGCGGTGGCGGTGGTTTTGGAGGCGGAGGAGGCGGTGGTGCTGGATACTATGGTGGTGGTGGCGGCGGTAACGATGATGGCACCACTTGCAACCCAGGAGCGGGTGGCACTACCTCCGGAGGCGCAGGCGGCACGTCTTCATCAGGCAGTGGTGCAAGTGGTATTCTCTATGCCGGAGGGGCTGGTGGCAGCGGCCCCACTTACGCAGGGGGAGGACTTGGTGGCAATGGAACTAGTGGCGGATCAGGAGGAGCCACCAACTCAACCTGTCCGGGTGGCGGTGGCGGTGGCTTCGGTAGTGGAGGGGGCAGCGCCAGTACAAATGGTGGCAGTTTCGGAGGCCCAGGAGCATCAAAGGGCGGCACAGGAGGTGGCACTTTAACTGGCGCAGGAGCCACGACTAACTATGGCGGCGGCGCCGGGGGCTCAGTCGTCCTAAGCTATACTGCAACCTCATGTTTATTTTAGCATCTACCCATCATACCTGGAGAGGTCTCACAATAATGCCTTATCAAATATCCATCACACCAGCATTCTCTATATTCATCCTCTGCACAAATGCTTTTGCATCCCTCAGCGTACCGAATATATTTACTGCAGGAAGTCCCATCTCAGCTTCGCAAATAAATCAGAATTTTTCAGTCCTTGCCTCCTACAATCAAGCATCTCAAAGTTGCGTCAGAACCATTACCTCAAGCGAAATTGTGAACAACACCTTGTCACAACCTGTAGTCATCTCCTACTCGATGGTCGGTGGAGGAGGTGGCGCAGCAAGCAACAGCGGGAATTGCGGAGGAGGCGGTGGTTCAAGCGCTATCGTGATTGTAAATTCCTACAGCTATGTAGCAGCAGGCGGTAATGGGAGTAATACTACCACTGCCTCAAATGGATCATCCGCTACAGGATCCTTCACATTATCGCCTGGATCTACAACACTTGCTGTCTATGCTGGTGGTGGCGGTGGCGGTGGTTTTGGAGGCGGAGGAGGCGGTGGCGCTGGATACTATGGTGGTGGTGGCGGCGGTAACGACACTGGCACAACTCCCACGTGCACCGCAGGCACGGGCGGCTCTAACACGGGAGGCATAGGCGGCGCAGCTTCAACGGGCAACGGATTCAATGGCACTCTCTATGCTGGAGGGGCTGGAGGCAATGGTAGCCTCTACCTCTATGGAGGAGCTGGAGGCAATGGTAGCAGCGGTGGAGCTGGAGGAATCGTTAATTCCAATGCTCCTGGTTGTGGGGGTGGGGGATTTGGGAGTGGAGGAGGAGGCGGGACGAGCTATGGAGGTAATGGCGGGAGCTTTGGTGGCCCTGGAACAGGCGGCTCTGGAGGTGGCACTCTCACTGGCGCAGGAGGTAGTGGCGGCAATAGCGCTGGAGGCTACGGAGGCTCAGTCGTCCTCACCTACACTGCAACATCATGCTTATTTTAGCGTACGCAATGTCCCTAATAAACGAATACCAACAATCACAATAAGTACACCGAGCCCAATTTGCCAAGCATTCTCATTAGGGGGCTGAGAGCCAATCATAAAGACACAGACGCCGCCAGCAAGAGAGATGACAGCAATGAGTGGAAAAAATAGCCCCAAACAAAAGGGACCCATTCGTACCCAGGATCGCCTCCAGGCAATGAGCGCGAGAGTGATGGGGATCATATAAGCCCCATAAAGAAAAAGGAGCGTCAATGCTGTGATAGTTGAGTACATAGGCGAAAGCCATGTAATGAAAACTGCGATAAGGGCACAGACCCAGATAGCAATGGCCGGTGTTCCAGCAGCGCCTTCAAGGCGAGCCAGAGATGCAAGTTTTGTCTCTAAGCGACCGAGGCCCACGAGGAGCCGTGAAGCTGAAGTGAGCGTTGCCAAACCACAAAAGTACTGAGAGACAGCAACACCAATAAAAAAGAACAC
The DNA here is from genome assembly GCA_903898645.1 of Oligoflexia bacterium. Classification (GTDB taxonomy): domain Bacteria; phylum Bdellovibrionota; class UBA1018; order UBA1018; family UBA1018; genus CAIUGE01. The sequence goes on from CAIUGE010000048.1 coordinate 2,777, forward strand.
TCGCACTGGGGATGGCAGGACTTGTTCAAAAACCCAGAAGAAAATATTTTCGCCCTGCCTAGCCGCTTGGTCCATATCAGGGATAGCGAGCACAAAACTCATAAGAAGAATCCAGCCTAAGATACCAGAAGAAACGACTGAATTGATAATACCCCGAGGGACGCTTGTGCTTGCATTAATAGTTTCCTCTGAAGTGTTGGCAGCTGCATCAAAACCAATGAGTGAATAGAGGGGAAAAAGAAAACTCATGACTATGACGTGCCATGCACTTGAACGCGGCCAGGTATCGCCTCCATCTGGACCACTGTAGTTACGAAACTCGATCAAACGATGAAAGTTATAGCTAGGCGTGTACCACAGCAGCGCCAGACTCATCAGGACACAGAGAATAAGCAGCAGCATACCGCTAGCGTTTGTCAGCTTTGTTGCGAATCTCAAACCCATATGGTTGATCCAGGCCTGGGTAACAGTGAAGAAGAGAGCACCACCATACAGTACCCAACTATCGACAAAAGCACCTGCATCTGAGGGACCGCCCAGGGCAGGCCAAATCAGATCGCGCATAAAGAGAGCAAGACCTACATTTACAGCTGCAATACTACTGATGGTCCCTAGTACACTGAGGCACGCCGTGACCCAGCCCCAAGTGCCGCCCCCAAGGACGGTACTCCAATGAGGGACTCCCCCTTCAGGAAAGGCCGAGGCAAGTTGCGCAAGTGCGAGAGCACATAAAAAAGAGAAGATACATGCAATGGGCCAGCCCACACCAACTGCAATGCCCCCGATAGCACCAATACCGAGATGAAGGGAAGAAACACACCCAGTCAATATACAGATCACAGACAAGGAGAGCGCAAAACTTGAAAACGCGCCCATACTTTTTGGAAGATGCCCTGAGCGCATTTTCCGCCAAGGTCTGTCAAGGTACCATTTTGTCCACTTTCTTTGATCACGCTGCATAAAAAGCACTTCTCTGAGCTGGTAAAAAAAAGAATGATTCAAAAAAAAGCATGTGCTTCAACGCCCTCTTGGTTATATGACTCCACTATGACACACGCCACCGCTGACACAAATAGTCTTCTTGCGTCTTATCTCGAGCTCCATCCAGAAATACACGCACGTTTTCTTAACACTGTGAGCCTTCTTGAATATATCGGCGCACGGAAAATTTTAAAGAGCCAAACTGCATCGAGCATCAATTTAGATCTTCTCACCCACGCTTCAGAAGAGCTACGCCATGCCTGGATGTTCAAGAAAATGGCTCTTGCACTGGACCCAGCACTGATAAGCTACCAAGAACACCACCTTTGGAGAGGAGATGCTGCAACGAGCTACTTCCAAAGCCTGGATCGCGCTGTAGCGTCTCTTGTGACCGATACGCGCCTTAACTATCTCCTCACAACCCTGTTGATCGAAGAAAGAGCCCAGGGCCTCTACAGCCTCTTGCCAGCCATCCTCGATGCACCACATATGCGCACTATTCTGAGAGAAGAAGATCGCCACCTCGAGATTGTCACTCAAGAACTTAAAAATAATCATCATCTTGCGCAACTGCGCATCAAAGAGACCCAACTGTTCCAAAGCCTTGTTGCATGTTGGGTTCAGCGCAATGGCGACATAATAGGTCTTATTTAGAACCTTATTGACAAGTCTCCTAGGGCTCTGAAATAAATAGGACAAGAGGTAACTTATGGAAAATACTAAAAATCAGGATGATTTTCATCCCACCGGCTCAATGGCCTTCTTTTTAGCTCTCATAGCGGTGTTCGCGCTTATTTGGCTCTCCGTCTATGCCCTCATGATCTCACGAGGCGTTGTATGAGCGATCGCATGGATCCAGTTGAGAGGAAAGTTATAGCGATTGCACTTTCAGTGTCCTTTGTCCATTTACTTTTGATTGCATTTGCAGCAATTAAGCTGGGCATTTCAGTTCCGAGCTGCGTCACGGCGGTAACGCCTTTTGATCGCGGTGCACTTATCGATAACGGCGTTGATCCTGCAAGCAACCTGCATCGTTATGAATTGCATATTGTTGCTCGTATGTGGGGTTTTGAGCCAAGTGCCATTACTCTTCCAGCAAATTCCCTTGTTGATATTTTCCTTGTAAGCGTGGACGTGAATCATGGGTTCAATATTCAAGATACAAACGTCAATCTTATGGCTGTACCTGGCGCCGTTAATTACGCACAGGTGCACTTCCTGACACCAGGAACACATCCAATTGTCTGTCACGAATACTGCGGCACAGGCCATCAATCTATGCGCGGCAGCATTCAAATTGTCGAAAATCTTGTACAAGCTTCAGCTGAGGGGCTAAGACAGGAATCCGACATGCCTGGTAAGAAGCATTACATAGCCAAGGGATGCATGGCATGCCATAGCACTGACGGTACAGCATCAGTAGGCCCTACTTTTCGCGGACTCTTCGGTAAAACAGAAAAATTCACTGATGGCACCGAACTCGTTGTGGATGCAGCTTATATGAAGACACATATCGAAGAACCTGGAAAGAAAATCGTTCTTGGCTACCCACCTGTGATGCCTAAGCTGCCAATAAGCCCACAAGAAGTTCAAGAAATTATCGAGTATATTCAAACACTGAAATAAAGGACCCCTTTTTATGCACCAGAAAAATTCGATTCTAAAGACTGTCGTTTTTATTGAACTCCTCACGCCCATGATACTTCTGACCTTAGGCGTGTACCACGGACTCCTGCAGGTACTGTACCGTGCAGGCTTCATCCGTGCAGCCTCTTTTTTAGGCCTTGAGTACTACCAAGGCCTAACAGCTCACGGCGTCATCAATGCTGTTGTTTTAACAACATTTTTTGCGGTCGCCTTTGGCAATGTCATAGTCAGTGATTTGCTTGAGCGATCACTTCACACTATTGGCATGATAGCTGCGCTTGTCTGCCTTTTACTAGGAAGCAGCTTAGCGGCAGCAGCCATCTTAGCAGGCAAAGCATCGGTTCTTTATACATTTTACCCACCACTGAAAGCGCATCCCGTCTTTTATATTGGACTGGTAATTTTTGTCATTGGCTCATGGATAGCATTTGGGACCTATATCCATGCCTACCGTCAATGGCGCAAGACTCATCCGACAACGAAACTACCATTGGCCGTTCTCGGTGTTATATCTACATTTACAATTTGGCAGATTGCAACATTGCCTGTAGCTGTCGAAATCCTCGCTCTTCTCTTGCCGTGGTCGCTCGGTTTAACTGACGGTGTTGATGTCACCTTAGCCAGAACGCTTTTCTGGTTTTTCGGGCATCCTTTGGTGTATTTTTGGCTCTTGCCTACCTACACGCTTTACTACACAACACTGCCAGTTGTTGCCGGCGGTAAGACCTACAGTGACTTTGCAGCGCGCCTGTCGTTTCTCTTGCTTATGGTCCTGTCGGCGCCGCTTGGCCTTCATCACCAGTATGCTGACCCAGGTATTGCAGCTAAATGGAAAGCATTGCACCTCGTTTTGACCTCATTTGTTGCAATTCCAAGTCTAACAACGGCTTTTTCTGTCTGTGCTTCACTCGAACATGCAGCAAGAAATCGTGGTGGACGTGGACTCTTTGGTTGGTGGAAAAAACTGCCTTATTTTGATAGTAATGCGCTTTTGTTTCCCTACCTCTTCTGCGGTCTTGCGATCTTCGTTTTTGGCGGTGCAACAGGCATTGTGAATGCAAGCTATAACCTCAACCTCGTTGTTCACAATACAGCCTGGGTACCAGCGCATTTTCACATGACTGTTGGCGGCCCAGTTTTCCTTGCAATTCTAGGTACATCACTCGTCCTGATAGCGCAGTGTTCAGGTAGAGAAGTCTTTGCCGTGAAAAAGGCACTTCTTGTACCATACCTTTGGCTGGTAGGTATTCTGGTATTCTCAGGCGGTCTTTTCATTGGAGGTCTTCAAGGAGAACCCCGCCGAACAAATATGGGACTGACATACATGAATCCTGATTCGCCTCTGTATGAACCAAAATGGTTCCTCAGCACCCACATCTCTGTTGTAGGTGGCGTTATCATGGCCATAGGAGCACTTCTGTACTTCTACTCATTCTTTGGCACCATTTTGGCAGGTAAAAAATCAGCCTCCACGAAGCTGAGTTTACCGCAATCTGAGGCCATCCATAATGAGAATATCTCTGTCAATCTGACGTGGTGGGTCTTGGCGAGCATTGGCGCATGCGTCATCAGCTACGGACCGCCTCTCTATGACCTCTGGAAGGACCGATCGTTACGTACATCATCAAAGCCATTTACACCTGATAGCCCTGTGGCTCAGTAATGATCCTTCTCTTTGCATCACTTCTTACATGGGCAGGCATTTTGCCTGCCCATGACCCGACACTCGATCTCTCACAGCTCACCGTCAGCGTTCACGGACAGACAAATTATTTTAAAACCTTACCTGACAATAAACCTATTTTTATCGTTCCCTTTTTTTCGTCCTGCCGCACGATTTGCCCACGCATGATTGCGACACTTCAAAAAATCGATAGCGCTTTTCCAGCACCAAAGCCCTACACACTCCTTTTACTTTCATTTGATCCAAAAGATACGCCCACAAAAATGACTGCCTGGGCCGAACATCTTCTTTTACTTGAAGGTACTACTGACCAAGAGCGTGTTCACCAACAAGCTATCCTCCGCTCTTTTTTCGATCGCCTAGAATACCCACTCATGCGCATCGCAGAGAGGGACTATGCCCACCAAGCAACACTCTTTGTTTTTAACCATGGGCTCTGGATGGCAACCATTGTTGCTGATACACAAAATGGCTTTTCGATCCAAGATATCAATAAAGCGCTCACAATGGCTCAACAATCAATGCTTCTTAAAAAGATCCTGCACCCTGAAACGATTGCACTCGTCGGCCTTGTTGGCATGAGCACTACGCTTTTATATCTCGCATTGCGCAAACGCACAAGCCCACCGACAAAGCCCCAATAAAGCCACCCATAAAAGACGTTATGTGCACTTGAGACGAAAAAGCCGCCAGCATCAGGAACACAACAATCCGCATGAAGCTTTGCAGCGGAAACATCCAACTCCCATATTTCCTGACAACGAGCGTGGCACTGATCCACGCAATACCATAAAGCATGCAGGCAAGCACCACGCCACAGCTAGCGCTTACGAATGGCGAAAAAGACATAGCTTATCACCCCACCAGAAAACGCAATAGTGAATGGGAGAGCATTTTCCAAGAAAAGACCACAAAAAAGATACATACTGAGAAGCACTGCAATCGATGCAACAACATAAACCCAAGGGCACCGGAAAGTGCGCTTCTCATCTGGGAACTGAAGACGCGCCATAATCACCGAAAATGATGCACTTGCAAAAACCAAGAGCGTCGACATACTGCTCAGCTGCCCAAGACGAGCAACGGGTGAAAATCCTGCAATAAGCGCAATAACAATACCACTCGCTACAATGCCAATACGCGGGGTTTTAGAAACAGGATCAATACGCGTGCAGGCTGCAAAAAAGTTCCCATCCCGAGCCATCACCATAAGGATGCGCGACTGGCTATAGAGCTGAGACAAAATCACCGTCGTAAACCCAGCCAAAGCTCCTGCTGCAACAATGCGCGCACCCTGGTCAACACCAATAGCTCGCAGAGCTCTTGCCATAGGTTCAGCATTCTCAAGAGTTCCATAAGGAACAATGAGGGTCAAAACTCCTGACACTACAATATAGAGCAAAGCAGAACCCACCAAGGAACCAATGATCCCAATAGGAAGATCCCGGTTAGGATTACGACACTCTTCTGCTGCTGTTGCCACAGCATCAAAGCCTGTGTAGGCATAGAAAATAAATCCAGCACCAGACATAATGCCCGCTAACCCATGAGGCGCAAAATCTGACCAATTACCAAAATCTACATGAGGAAAAGCGAATGCTAAAAAAAGAAAAATAGCAAAGAGCTTGCCATACACCAAAAGACCGTTCCACTTTGCCACTTTGTCTGTCCCTTGCATCACAACCAGACACAAAAAAAGCACAATGAGCACAGCAGGCAAATTCACGATGCCGCCATCAGCTGGAATGTGCGTCAGCATCGATGGGAGGAAAATACCAAAACTCTCTAAAATACCGACAGCATAACTCGACCACCCAGAACCAACGGCTGAGGCACCAAAAGTACATACCATCAGGATCGCCCAGCCTAAAATACTAGCAATCCCTTCACCAAAAATAACATATGCATAGCTGTAAGCACTCCCAGCAACAGGAAGCATGGAGGCTAACTCAGCATAGGCAAGCGCTGTAAAAATACAACAGATAGCTGCCAGAAAGTAACTGACTGTAATTGCAGGCCCTGCATATTTGGCTGCTGCATACCCGGTAATGACGAAAATACCGCTCCCAATAATACCGCCAAGACCGAGATTCACCAAATCCCATGCCCCGAGATTCTTCTTCAGGTCACTCCTGCTTGCACCCTCTCGGACTTCGTCACATTTTTTCTTCGTCCAAAAACCCATGCCAAAATCCTTCTTTCACGCAATGCGTGAAGAAGGCACCCTACCACAGGCTCGGCCCCTATGCAACTTCGCTTCGAGCTCCATTACGCTTATCGAGCTTATACTTCTCCACTTTGATAATGAGCCCTGCGCGAGAAATACCCAATTCCTTCGCAAGTTTACTTTTGTTCCAATTCGTACGCCTGAGCCCTTCTCGAATCATCGTTTTTTCTAACTCTATCAATGCGTCCTTCAGATTACTTGGAAGCAAAGGACGACGTTGGCGCGAACCACTTTCCTCAAATGCTCGAATACGCTGTGAGAGCATCTCAGGAAGAATCTTTTCGTCTTTTCCAGACAGAACCAAGAGTCGCTCGACTTCATTTTCAAGCTCACGAATATTACCTGGCCATGGATAATCGAGCATTTTTTCAAGCACTTTTTTACTCAACTGATGTTTTGGTAATTTTTTCTTTTCACATCCTCGAGCTAAGAAAAACTCCAACAGCATCTGGATATCTTCACGTCTTTCTCTCAAAGGCGGCACAACAAGATTGATAACATTAATTCTATAATACAGATCCTCTCGAAAGGTCCCATCCTCAATCATTGCCTTCAAATCCTTATTTGTCGCAGCAAGAACACGCACATCAACTTTCTTCATCTCCGTGCTACCAACAGGCGTCATGGTTCCATTTTGGAGCACCCGAAGGAGCTTGACCTGCATACTGAGCGCCATATCCCCTATTTCATCTAAAAAAAGTGTCCCCTTATCAGCTGCCTCAAAAAGCCCCTTTTTATCACGCATAGCCCCAGTAAAGGAGCCCCGCGTGTGTCCAAAGAGCTCGCTATCAAGAAGATTTTCATTGAACGCAGAGCAGTTCACGGTGACAAATGCCTGCAGCTTACGAGGCGAATGGTAATGAATAGCTCTCGCAATCAGCTCCTTGCCGGTGCCATTTTCTCCCTGAATAAGCACCGTGGACTCGGCATACTGAATTTTATCAAGGAGTCCATAGAGTTCCTGCATAGGCTGTGACTTACCAATCATTCCATCGTACCCATGACGCATCTGCAACTCTTGGCTCAGCATTTCAATAGTTTTGTCTCGGCGCATTATTTCTTCTTGATACATAATAATTTCTTGCGCCACCAATCCAACAAGCTCAGCGCAATACTTTTCTTGATGTGCATCAAGCACATGCATTTTTTGCGCATGCGGATGATCATGTTTTTTTGTGAGATACCCCCACGCGATCACGCAACCAACATACTCACCTGTACTCAGCATTATCGGGGCTGCCATCAGACGCTCTATACCCAATGGGCCCGCCATCATCAAAACACCACCCTGACCCCAATCTGTGTCACTATGGATATGCTTGAAAAATGCCTCATGCTCATTACCCACAGCACTCTGCACACTATCAGCATCAAGGTAAGCAAAATGCATCCCAAACCAATGCTCTACAATATGCTCAAGCTTCCGCACCACATGCATTTGACGTATGTCAGTCCAATCCATAATTCCCCCCAATAAAAAATGTATCAAGTACCATAGTAGTTGATTATTTTAGACAAGTAAAATATTTTTACGCCTGTATCACTCAAGACATAGTACTCTCCATGTGATGAGTATAGACTCCTGTTATGATGTCGCCTTTAACATAGTCTCCCTGAAACTTGGCTCCCCCTATGAGGCGGATGTCATCCAAGGAACCCTTGTCCGCATGAAAAACCCCCACACTCATGACGAGATGCGTTTAGGCGCCTCCATTGCAGTCCTTCTCCATGAGCTCACAGCCCTCCATATACCCCCAGGAACACACCCTTCACCTATTGCATTTTTGGCCCCGTACCCAATCCCCGACATTGCAACTATACTTTTCCACTATAAGCATGCAATACCACTAAGCATCCTTGCACATGCACGCACGCTCCCAGAAGCATCTCTTCAAGAGCGCATACGCCTCATGCGCCTCACTGATGCCCAAATCCTCACACTTGAACGCCTACCTCATCACACACGTGGCAGCACCAACTTACCCCGTATAGCCTGGCGTCGACGCCTCCATCTCCACAGCATAGCATGGCCACTACGCCTCATCTTAGAAAGCCTGCTCCTTATGGCAGCGCTCCTCACCTGCCTGGCCCTTACGCCCCGTGCAGTTGATTTTGCCAATACTCAGATCCATCGTCTCAGTCATATGGATATCCACCTCTTTAAAGAACCCATTGACGATGTCCTCCCTATTGCAACGACACCTAAAGAAGAACCATCGCAATCGCCCAAGGAACCAGCCCTCGATCTCTGGCGCTTTACGCTCCGCACTATTCATTTAGAAGATGCCCGTCAACAGGTAAATCAAGCACTCAGCAAGCTTCCTCTCCACGCACCAAGCGGCACAATCGTTCCAGGAGGTATCGAATTTAATTTTACTGTACCGAGCAGCACCATTACCGACCTTCGGACCATTTTAAGCCAATTACCAGCAGTAAAATCCACCCTTCACACCTCAAAAGAAAACCCCTTCAGCTGGTACCACATACGCGCCCGTCACGGAGCCATTGGACAAAACAACCAAAAAAATGCGCATGTACTCATCTGGATTACCCAGCAGAATTAAGGCACAACTGGCATAAGAATCATCTTTCGCTTCCAAGCATGAAGCAAACCTTCCATTTTTTCTTTCCAAAAAGTCTCTCGAACTTTCGGCTCAGGATTCAAAAGTCCACAAACAATCACCTTAACTGATTCATCTTTTATCTCTTCACTGCCTTTACAATAATGATCAAAATAAACACGCGTATTAGAGTATGGTGCATCAGTTTGATGACGCATCATAAATTCACTTTTACCTAAATACATCTCAAGAAAAGTAACTCCCACAGAAAAATAATCATGACTCGCAAGTGACAATGCCTTCTTATCATTCTCAAGGAGCATAATTTCAGGCGCTATATAAGCAGGAGTGAGTCCATCTAAGTGACGTACTACCATGTTCGCCATTCTTGATGCCGAACCAAAGTCGACTATAGTCAGTGTCCCATCTTTTTTTACCATTATATTATTTAGATTGACATCTCTATGAAAGACTCCAGAATTATGCATCTTATTAACTTGAGAGAATATTTTTCTATACAAATCTTGGAGATCAACTTTAGGAGAATTTCTTCTTATATATTCAGACAATGTTCTACCTAAAAATTCCCTAAAAACAAAACGCTGACCATGAGGCTTAAATGTATCAATCCCAGTTGCTATTTTTGTTAGTTTTGCTTCTTCTTCTACTTTCGTCAATGATGAATTATCTTTATTTTTTTCCTCTAATACTGCAGTTAACGAATTGACTTTTTTAGAAAGACGAAACCCACAGCTCACCACTTTAGATCCGCCCTCCCCTATCTTAGCGAGCGGACATAGAAGATTATTCACCACTCGTACATATATCGACTGAGTCATATTATCATAAAAAGAATCAGCTCGAAAGCCTTGCACAAAAAAAACTCCTTCAGCATTACTGTTCTCACTAGGCTTGGCGATACTTTTGTTATAAAAAGAAAATATAGCAGACGAAATTTCGTTTTTATTCGTGGGCTCAAGACGAATACCTGCAACCTGAAGAAACCAACGTTCTATATAATCACCCCATCGATCTTGAAGACTAGCTTTTGCTGCATCGCTTTGTTTTTTTACAATAGTCGCCACAACTGGCAGATGGCCAGGGAGCTTGAGGCCACATTGTGCATGCACACCCGCGCTTGCAGTGTTCAAAACAAATAACGCTAAGCAGAGAGAAACGAACTGCACCATCTATTCATTAGATATTAATCTTATAAATATAGGTAACTTCATAAGTATTGCAACGCCAAAAGTAATAGTATAGACTCCTGTCATGAGCAACAAGCATAGTGATTACAACATTCGATTACGTGCAATAGAAGCAATTTCTGATGGCCAGTCAGTGGAAGCAGTAGCTA
>CAIUGE010000049.1 GCA_903898645.1 Oligoflexia bacterium
TCAAAAGTCATCAAGCTTCTAATCTTGAGACCTTAACGAAATTGACGAAGAGCAAGTTGAAGAAAATATCAAAGAACAAAAAAACTCTTCGAGGTATTTTTTTACGTTCCAAAATTGCAAAATTTATGAAATGATCTATACTAGGCTTAATCAAAAGGAGTTTTCTGCTCCTTGTTTTATCATATTCTTTTCCAAGTAGTCACGGATGGTATTGTGGACACGCCATCTTTCTTTGCTCCATGTGGGGGCGATGCATTCTGCTTTATGGCTTGCAGTTGCATAAAGTCTTTCAATATAGATGGTGGGAGCGAGATGGCTGAGGAATTCAGCTATGAGCTTGCTGTAGGATTCAAGCGAGAGGGTTTCGAAAGGCTCTTGTTGGTACTTTTCGGCAAGGGCTGTGCCAGATAGGACCATAAGTTGGTGGAGTTTGACACCGTGGATCTTTTTCGTCGAGAGTATTTTTGCTGTTTGGGTATGCGTTTGGGGTGCTTCAGAGGGGATGCCTAGCATGAGGTGGACGCAGATATGGACAGAGGGGGCTCTTTCTTTAAGGCGATCGATTGCATCTAGGGAGCATTCTGCCGAGTGTCCGCGGGTGAGAAAAAGGAGTGCATTATCATCGAGGGACTGGACACCAAGCTCGAGGCTGATGTAGTAGCTACGGGCAAGTATTTCAAGGCGATCGATAAAGCTGTCTGGTAAGCAGTCAGGTCTTGTGCCAATACAGAGACCAGTGATTTGGGGGTGAGCTAGGGCCTCGTGGTAGAGCTTGAGGAGTGCCTCTTCGTCACCATAGGTGTTTGTATAGCTTTGGAAGTAGGCAAGAAAGGTGCGTGCATCAAAACGATCTGCAATGGCTGGGAGTCTTTGATTAATTTGGTCGGTGACTGATGCGCTACGGCCTTGGGTACCGAAGAAGGATCCGGAACCGCGGAGATCACAAAAAGAGCAGCCTCCTTTGCCGAGGCTGCCATCGCGGGTTGGGCAGGTTGTTCTACTTGCAACAATAACTTTATACGTTTTTGATCCAAACGTTTTTTGCAGGTAGTCACTATAGGCATACATTTTGCCTATGTATCATAGATAAGAATTGAGCGCATCAGATGATGCGCTCAATGATTCATCGTTTCTTCTTCTTGCTGAGGCCTTTAACGTCACTACTGACTTGTTCTAGTGCGTTTTTTTGCGCCTGGATAACTGCTGTTATTTGTGGCAGCACTTGCTTGACATCGTTCATGTCTTTTGTCAGGCTCGTCACGCTTGCTGAGAGAGACCCGACCTTTTTCATAAGTTCTGTGTGCTGCATTTGAAGTGCGTCAACGCGATCCTGTACTTCTTTTTGTCCAGGACAGCTTGGTACTGCAATACCCATACAGAGTAGACCAACGCCAATGACAAGGCGCACCCTATTTCTATTCAACATTATGCCTTCCCCCTTATGACTAGGCTAACAGTTTTTTTTCATTAAAACATAAATTTTTTGTTTGCAATGTTTGTTAAAACCGCCACGCATAGGATGGATGTGACAAGAGATGAGCCACCATAGCTGAGATAGGGCAAGGGAACGCCAACAATTGGTAAAAGTCCCATAACCATCCCTAGGTTAAAGAAGATATGCCAAAAAAAGATGATCATAATTCCAAGCGCTAGCAGGACCCCGAATTTGTCGTGAGATTGGTAGGCAATAGAGAGGCCATTGAGCATAAAGATGAGATAGAGCGTAATAAGAGCCATGGAGCCTATGAAGCCATGCTCTTCACTAAAGACAGAAAAGATAAAATCTGTATGGTGTTCTGGTAGGAAGTTAAGCTGGCTTTGGGTGCCTTTCCTGTAGCCTTTGCCAACAAGTTGGCCACTGCCAACAGCGATCATAGATTGAATAGAATTGTAGCCAGACCCCTTAGGATCAGACATAGGGTCAAGGAATGACACTAAGCGTTGTCTTTGGTATGGTTTGAGGCCAAATTTATAGGCAGCGGGGAGTGTAACAGTCGCTATAGTCAGGATAGCAATAAGCGCTTTTGGCTGAATCTTCATAAAAAGCATCAAGCTTCCAAAGGTGAGTAAAATGATCAAGGCTGTGCCTAGATCGGGCTGAAGCATGATGAGGCCACAGGGGACTGCAACGAGGAGGCCTGGTAGAAAAAGATCTCGAAATCCATAACCACTGTAATTTTGGTCAGTTTCAAAGTATTTGGCTAAGCAAATGACCATGGAGAGCTTCATAAATTCAGATGGCTGGATACGGAGCGTGCCAATGCCAAGCCATCTTTTTGCGCCCAGAGAGGATTTGCCAAAAAAGAGCACGCAGCCAAGGAGGATAAGGTTGGCAAAGTAGATCACATAGGCAATACGGGATAAAATGGAATAGTGAAGGAGGAGGATGAAGACAGTGGCGAGGAGGCCGATGCCAAACCAGAGGGCCTGGCTTTTGTAGAGACCAAGGGCCTTGTCTTGTACTCCTGTCGCACTTGAGAGATTCCATATGCCGATTGCAAAAAGAAGTACTTCGAGAAGAAGAAGGCTCCAGTTGAAACGCTTTAATTCCTCGTCGACGAGGACACTGCTTCGTGCGGCCTCCATTTCGAGATCTTGAAATGGTGTCTCCATAGATGAGTGGGTCATACTAGTGTCCTTTCGTCAGTCAGATAACGAGCCTGGTGGGAGGGGTGGTTCGTAGCCAGTTTCAACTGGAGTGATTTCTTCCTCGTCAGTCCCTGCTTCATCATCATCGGTACCAGCTTTTTTGACTGGGATAGTTTTTATATGTGCGAGTGTTTTATCATTGAATCGTTCAGGGAATTTCTTTTCAAGGTATTTTTTGATAATTGCCCGTGCAATGGGAGCTGCTCCGTAGGAGCCATGGCATGCGTGCTCGCCAACAACTGCGACGGCAATTTCTGGATTCTTGACAGGGGCGAAGCCAACGAAAACCGCATTATGCCGATCTTTGAATTTCATTGTTTCGCAGCGTTGGTAAATTTTCTCAGCAGCTATACGAATGACTTGAACTGAGCCTGTTTTGCCAACAAAATCCATACCGGGGAGTCTTTGAGCAAAGCCCGTTCCTATAGGGCTATTGATAACCCCCCAAAGGCCCTGCTTGACCAAATTGACAGTTTTCTCTTTCAGTTCAACCCGGCTCATGATGTCTGGTGTAAATGATTTGAGAATCTTGCCATCAAAGGATTCAATCTGCTTAACGACAAATGGCCGAAAGAGTGTGCCACCATTCCCAATAGCTGCATAAAGATTGGCAAGCTGAAGTGTGGTTGCAAGTACGAAGCTTTGTCCAATGGCCACTGTCGCTGTTTCACCAGCATTCCATTGTTGATTGAAGCGTTTTTTCTTCCACTCTTCTGTTGGGACGAGGCCTGAGACTTCGCCTGACAGGTTGATGCCCGTTTTCCTTCCAAGTCCTAAGAGGATTGCGTATTTTGCTAGATCATCGACACTTTTGAGCTTTAGCGCGGTGCGGTAGAAGAATACGTCGCAGGACTGGGTGATAGCTTGCACAACATTGAGTTCTCCGTGACCATGGCGGGCGTGGCAGTGGTAGACGCGGTTTCCGATTTTGATCTTTCCGGGGCAGTGGAAAATAGTACTTTCATCGATAACGCCTTCTTCTAAGCCAGTGATTGCAGTAACTATTTTAAAAATAGATCCTGGTGCGTAGTGATCTTGGATAGTTTTGTCGCGTAAAGGGTGATTCTCGTTATTGAGGAGTTTGTTCCAGGTGGTGGCTGGTATGCCGCGTGAAAAGCTCGTTGGGTCAAAAGATGGACGTGAAAGCATGGCGAGAATTTCGCCTGTGTGTGGGTCAATTGCGACAACGGATCCAATTTTGTCTCCGAAGGATTCCGTTGCGGCTTGCTGGAGGTCTTGGTCTATCGTGAGGATAAGGTTCTTGCCCGGAATAGCTGGTTTTCCTGCATTTGCAGCAAGGACACGATTTTTCTTTTTCTCGAGTTTGACGCGGCCAAGGGCATCTACTTCTTTGATGTCTTCGCCATCTTGGCCTCTTAAATACTCTTCCATTTTTTGCTCAAGGCCGAAGCGCCCAATGCTATCACCAAGACGGTATTTTTGTGTCTTTTTGTTCACAATAGGGAGCTCAAACTGGTTGACTTCGCCAATATAGCCTAACAAATGGGCTGAGATGTCGCCAAAAACATTTGTTCTTTTGATTTCTTCACGGACTTCAACGCCTGGCATGTCGAGCTTGCGCACCTCGATCTGCGCGACTTCATCGCGACTCAGGTCTGTTTTTACCTTAAGAGGCATAAACGTAGGTAAGCCCTTGCCCTTGTCAAGAGTAGTGAGAATATCTTTTTCACTCATTTTGAGGATACGGCCTAAGATACCAAAGACTTGTTTTTCAAGATGCGATTCGTGGAGGTACTGTGGGATGATTTCGAGATCAAAGTCCGGTCGGTTGTCAATGAGGAGTTGGTGATTGCGGTCAAAGATCATACCTCGAGGGGCTGCAACCTTCATGCGTTTGATACGATTTTCTTCCGAGAATTGTCGCATCTGGTCACCGCGAAAGATTTGGAGATAGACGAGGCGTGACACAAGGAGTCCAAATCCAAGAAATAAAAAAGCATAGAGGTAGGTGAAGCGATCTTGAAATTCGCGTATTTGCTCTTCTTGTCCTAAAAAAGCCATGATGCTGTTCCCTTAGCGGATAGGCCGCTCGCATAAGCGTCTTGTTTAGAGATCTCGATTCCAGTCCTGCGCTTGCTGCTGATCTCCACGGCCGAAGGAGAGATCACCGCCAAGTTCAGCTGCTAAATAAATATCTTCATGCTCGGCCCGTTGATTTTTAAATGTTACCCAATCGAAGACTTCGAGCCATCTATAGATCCAAAGTGAAAGTGTGGCTTCCACAAGTGCTGAGAGCATAAGTGAAGTGAGAAATGTTGTCAGCGACGGGTGGGATGCACCTAAGAGGAGAAGAATAGCGCTACGAGTCAATTTTGCCAGTACCAAGCAGGAGATCGTGAGAATAGTGTAGTGGATAGTGTTTTGAAGGACGATGAAGCGCGAGAGCCAGCGCACAAGGAGGTAGATGAGCATAGACGTTAGTGGGATAACTCCTTGTGGTGAGCCGCTATGGATTTCAGTTATATTGCTCATGATCAATGTCATGATGCCGCCTTCAGCAAAGTGGCGTCTTAGAGCGCACCAGATAATAGCAAAAAGCATGATGTCAGGTTGTAGTGGGTGGATGATGCCTGAGGAAAAGAGTGCTGTTTGCAGACCGATGGCGATGAGGACGATGAATAGGAGAAGAGGGGTGTTCATGAGGCGCAGGATGATGCGTCTCATTCGGTTTCTCCGTTCATGATAACGACAACTTCCTCGAGTTTGGAAAAATCGACACTTGGTTTGACAACTACTTCCTGGGTGATGCCATACTGGTTTCTATTGACGCTGGAGACAGTGCCAAGCGTCATCCCTTTTGGGAAGATGCCACCAAGACCGCTCGAGATAAGGATATCACCTGGAACAATGTCATCTGTCCGTAATGCATATTTAAGCTGGCAGGTGTCGTCTGAATAGCCCTCGAGCACGCCTCTTGCGCGGGATCGTTGCACGATGGCATCGACAGCTGAGAGTAAGTCAACGATAGTCACAATATCACTTGTTGTTCGTGTGGTGCGAAGGATACGGCCGACGATGCCTTCGTCGGTCACAACAGCCATGTTACGCTTGATGCCTGCATTTTCTCCTCGATTGATGCGTAAGGATCTAAATTCTGTTGAGACGTCTTTTGCTATAACGCGCGCTGTTACCGATTGAATATGGAACGTTTCTTCGAAATGGAGAAGTTTTTGTAAACGGATATTTTCCTGCTCTGTTTCGCGGAGGCTTGCAATGGCGTTAAGGAGCTTCCTGTTTTCATCAAAAAGGGTGACGTTGTCGCGATGCGTATGCCAGAGATAGAGATAGTTTTCTATGCCAAGAGCTATTTTTTCTAATCCCCAGCTCATGACTGCTTGGACGGGTTCTGTGATGGTAATAATCACCTTGTCATAGAATCGGTACTGATTGGGTGATCGACTCGATGTATCAATCCCAATCACCGGTATGAGAATAAAAAAGAACAGCAAAATATAGAAACGGTACTGCTGGAGGTAGGTAAACATCAAAAACTCCCCTGGAGTTTAGTAGCATAGTTAAAAAGACTCGTCTATCTCTTGCACAGTGTAAAAAGCTCGGTTATGGTCAGAAGCGGAAGTGAGGCAGGTATGCTGGGTTGGATTCGTACAACGTTTGGCACAAAAGTCATTGGTGGTATTGTTGCATTTATTGCCTTCGTCTTTGTTTTCTATGGTGTTTTTTCTCCTCGCGCAACGCGAGGTCTCCATGAAGGAGCTGTTGCAGGGCAGGTGAATGGGGAGAGTGTTTCACTTGAGGCTTACCGATCTGAGCTGAGAGGCCGTTTAGAAGAGTATAAGGCTATCAGCCCATCGATGACAGACGAGCAATTAATGCATGCTGGGATTCAGCAGAGTATTTTTCAGCAAATGGCGCAACGCGCAGCGCTCCGGCAGGAGTTAGTTGTTAGGGGGTATGCAGCATCGACAGAGGAAGTGATCGATCAGATCCGGAATGTCGAGGTTTTTCAAAAAGATGGAAAGTTTGATCCCCAGCTTTATAAGCGGATTTTGAAATCACAAGGTAGAACGCCGGCCCTTTTTGAGCGCCATATCCGAGATGAGGTCACCTTGTCGGGCGCCCAGAGATATTTTACGGGGCGGGTACATGTTTCTGATACGGAACTTTGGGATGCCTATGTGATGGATGAGGAAAAATACCAGCTTGATGCACTTGTGATTGATCCTGAGGTGGTGAAGAAAGACATAGCAGTCCTTCAGCAGGATGTTGATGCATTGCTTCAGGATCCGCTCAAGATGAACGCCGTATCACTCAAGTTTCAGCAGCAAAAAGAGAGCGTGTATAAAAACATGAAGCTTCAGGATGTGCAGGTAGATATCGCTCGATCAATGCTTGCAGGTGAGAAGCAAGATGAGATGCAAAAAGCACTCAAAGTTTTAGCTGGAAGATGTGTGGATTTGATGACAAAAAAAGACACACGTCATCTTCAAGCTTTGGCTGAACTCTATAAACTCAAGATCAAAACAACACCTTGGCTCACGAGACGCGATACCTATATTTCTGGTATTGGCGATGCACCTGACATGGTGAAAGAGGTGTTTTTGCATCCAGGCCCACCGCGTATTTATCAATTAGCGGGGAGGTATGTTGTGGCCGGCATTAAGGCGCATGTCACAGCAGATCGAGCAACCTTTGATAAGGATAAAGATACAGTGTACGCACAGTTTCGTGCCAAAAAAGCAACCAAGCTTGTTGAGCTTTGGATGGCGCCTGTGCTAAAAAAAGCATCAATCGTTATGAATCCTTCTATTCTGGGCAATGCTGAGGAGTAGGTCGGCAAGCTTCTTTTTTTGATCAAAAGGGAGGCCGTGTCCAGTGTCTGGGATGGTCATCCAGTGTGTCTGTGCGCCTTGGATAAGTTCTTGTTCATCGAGAAACTGCTTTTCGCTCAGTACCGTACTGTTACCTCCACGTAAGAAGTACATAGGCATGCCAGATGCAGCAAGCGACTGGGCTTCTTTGAGTGTATTGGTTGTTCGTAGAGTATCAATGATTCTGAGCATCGTATGGGGATGGAATCCAAACATCATTCCACCTTGGTAAGGTGCGCATGATGCCATCAGGTATTGTTTGATGCCTACGTCTGGGCACATGGCGTCAAGGTAGTCTTTTGCATGTTGTTTGTTCTCGAAAACCTCTGGCATACCCATGAAGAGCTTTTCGAGTTGGGTATGGTGTGATGGTACTCCGCTCACGCCAAGGTCGATGAGAATAAGGGCTGAAAAAAAATCTGGCTTAAGTGCCGCAGCGGCAAGTAAAGAGCGTACTCCCATGGAGTGGCCAACACCAATGCAGGGGTGGAATGTTTTGAGGGTTTCGCAAATATGGTGACCAAAGTCACTTGGTGTCACAGGGCCTTGGTAGTCTCGTTGTGTTCCATGCCCAATTTGGTCAGGTGCAAGGACATCACAGGAATCTTCTAAAAGAGCGATCAGTGGGCGGAATAAAGAACCCTTGCCGCCCATGCCATGGAGAAGAAGGATTTTATGTTTCGTGTACATAGAACAGCAGATTATATCAAACTGCGTCATTGGTGGCAAATGGTTTTTGAATTGCTTTGTCCTGGTGACATGTGTTTTACCATACGTTAGGAGCGTGAAATGTTTGATTTCCTTGGTGAATTTGGTGCCTTTCTTGTAACGTATTCTGTTTCTTTTATGCATATCTTCTCCAATCAGGCGTCAAGTGTTGCCTACTATGGTCCTGTTGACACGCAGGCACCTGCACCATGGGTGACGGACCTTGAAGAGGTTCAGTGCACACCCATGACCTGGGCGCAGCCTCCAAGATGGGAGGCTCAAAGGCTTTATGGGGATCTTGAATCGGTTTGTGATTACCCAGAAGGGATGCAGTATGATTTTGCGCGCTTAGTACAATACTTTACTGAGTCGATGCCGTCGCAGGCGAAAATCCATGGGAATCCATCTACTACATCCTTTGGGAGAAAATCTAGGACGTATTTTGATGTGACATTTATTCTGCCTGCAAATGACTCAGTGTCGCTTCGTCAAGATGTGTGTATCATGCATGACGGAAACGCGCTCTTTGAGTACAGTGCTTTGACGAAAAATGTTAAGGGGCCTGGTTTAGCAAGTGGTTTGAAAAAGTTTGATATCAAGGCGAGCCTTGCTCCTGATCAGGCTAAAGTGCTTAAGTTGCATATCAAAACGCATCTTGAGATCCAGAAGCCTTTCCTATCGACCGACAATGCATTTCAAGCTGCAGTTGCGACAAAATTGCCTCTTATGGCGAATCATATACGGGATAATTTTGCTCGCGAGGTGGGTGCGCATCTTTAATGGAGGATGAGGGGGTCAGTGTGAATAAGAGTAGAGGCTTGTATGGTAGCTAAGAGGCACGGGAGAGCTATAGGGCTTTGGTTTTTTCCTTTGTTGGCACACGCACTTTCATTAACAAGTTTTACAGCGGGAAGTCCTATTTCAGCATCGAGTATGAATAGTAATTTTTCGTCTATTTCGTCAGCCATATCGACTCTCCCTTGGACGTTGAGTTCGGGTAATGCTTACTACAGTGCAGGATATGTTGGCATAGGGACAACGTTGCCTGTGGCGAGTTTAGATGTTTGGTCATCAGGTGCAGGTGTTGGAACAGGTATTTTGCTTACTGACGGGGGTGCTCGCTCTGTATTGGCTGGTATTCGGACTGAAGTGAATGGTCAGCTCATAGACATAGGTGTTAATACTCCCTGGTTTGGTACGGCGAGTCCGAGCTATCAAGGTGGTATGTTTCGAATTGATGTGAGAAGCGGTTTGAGTTTGTACCAATGGTTTGGCGGTTCTTCGGGAACTTCTGTCAATCAGATAGCCACTTTGACGAATGCAGGCGCCTTTAGTGCTGTCTCTGTGAGTCAGACTTCTGATGGGAGTCTCAAAAAAGATATTTGTTTGCTAGATGGTTCGTTAGGAAAGATTCGGCAGCTTCAGGGAGTGTCGTTTTTATTTAAAAAGTACCCAGGAAAGCGTCATTTGGGTTTTATTGCTCAGGATGTTGAACGAGTTTTTCCAGACCTTGTGGATGGCGCAGAGGGAAGTAAGACTTTGAATTATGATGGGCTGCTTGCTCCCTCGATTGAGGCATTGAAAGAACTTGATAAGATTGTAGAGCAGTTGCGTGAGGGATATAAAAAGCAGCAAGAAGAATTAGAAAAACAGGCTCAATTGATAAGGGTGCTTCAAGAAGAAATCGCTATATTGCGAGCATCGAAATAGCTAGAGGGTGTGATT
Source organism: Oligoflexia bacterium (assembly GCA_903898645.1). GTDB lineage: Bacteria > Bdellovibrionota > UBA1018 > UBA1018 > UBA1018 > CAIUGE01. The sequence goes on from CAIUGE010000049.1 coordinate 9,933, forward strand.
TGATCCCTAGAGATTTTGTGTTTGTGTAGGAACCTATTGATCGTGAGTAGTTTTTCTGCTAGCTGCAAGTGCGATGAATCAAAATGTTCTATCAATTGAGCATTGTGGATAGTGATGGAGTTTTGTGTGTCTCTTCTTATCCGTTACATTCGTGATCATAGCTTTGCGGAATGAAATAATGCTTATTGTGGTTTTCTACAAGAGATGAGGTATTATGGTGACAGGAGCAGTATTATGAATATTATAAATAAATTGATGCACGCACGTGCTTTGATGCTCATGCTTCCTAGCGTAGTATTCATGTGCTTATTCCCTGTATTCTTGGTGCATGCGACCTCTGTCGCCTTGCCGTATACTTTTACAGCAGGGGGTCCAATATCGGCGAGCCAGATGATGGGTAATTTTGCATCTATCACAAGCGCTCTTTCAAGCACGGTGAGTAGTCCTTGGGTGCCGAGTTCTTCGAATATTTATTTTAATACTGGATCAGTTGGGATTGGAAGTTCGGCTCCTACTCGTGCATTGGATGTCACTGGGAGCATGAATGTGAGCGGCACCATGACTGCAAATGGTGGATTGTACGTTAATGATGGCATGTGCGTTAGGCAGTATGTCATTGGATATGGTTATGTGTCTATAGATTCGAATAATAGAACTGTTTTGCTGACCGACAACAATGTGTCTTTGTCTAGCATTATTCAAAAAGCAATGTTTGCAAACGTGCTTATAAATGGTGGCTATATAGGTGTAGATAAAATTGCTAAGTACATAGATGGTTCTTATACGAGTATTTCTGCTTCTGAATTTAGTGTCATATATGGTGCATTCGATGGAACTAACACAAAGTCTATAACTATTAATTTTAGAAAAAATGGATCAAATATTGACGTTTATCAAAGTGCGGCTGCATACTGGGGATCTTCGCAATATATGTATTCTTCAATAGGAATGAATATTGGAACAGCTGGTTCTGGTGGTTACGGTATGCCTGGCATCAACCTAATAGTGCGCCACTACCATATTTAATGGCTATAGAACACAGATCCCGACCCCAAGGAAGAGAAATTTTTCTCTTCCCGTCTTTTTCTTTGATAGATTGGAGA
>CAIUGE010000050.1 GCA_903898645.1 Oligoflexia bacterium
ACCTGCCATCAACGTGAATGATTCTGTCACCAAATCAAAATTCGATAATCTCTATGGATGCCGAGAATCTCTCATTGATGGAATCAAACGCGCAACTGACGTGATGATTGCAGGCAAAAAAGCTGTCGTCTGCGGTTATGGCGATGTTGGCAAAGGCTGCGCCCAAGCCCTCACAGCACTTTCAGCACGCGTCTACATCACTGAAATAGACCCCATCTGTGCGCTCCAAGCCGCTATGGAAGGCTATGAAGTGGTCCGCCTCGAATCCATCCTCCATGCTGATATCTTTGTCACCACAACCGGCAATAAGCACATCATTACCCATACCCACATGCTCGCCATGAAGGACCAGGCAATTGTTTGTAATATTGGCCATTTTGATAATGAAATTGATGTTGAATCTCTCAAAGCCTACACCTGGGAAGAGATCAAACCAGGCGTAGATCACATTATCTTCCCAAGCGGCAAGCGCATCATCCTTCTCGCTCAAGGCAGACTCGTTAACCTCAGCTGTGCCACAGGCCACCCAAGCTTTGTCATGGCCTCCTCTTTTGCCAACCAGGTCCTTGCACAAATTGAGCTCTTTACCACCAAACACCCCGTAGGCGTCTCCACACTCCCAAAAATCCTCGATGAAAAAGTAGCTAGACTCCAACTCAGCAAAATAGGAGCAGAACTCACGGTCCTGACAGAAGAGCAATCGAAGTACACAGGCATCCCGACCACAGGGCCGTATAAAAGCGAAACCTACCGCTACTAAAATTCAGGCCTGTCGCCGAAGATATAAAACCTTCGGCGACCTATTCTACTAGGGAAAATAGGTTCTTATGGCGACCCCAGGAACTTGCACCGTGCCTTGGTTGAAAATTTGCCTTTTGGCTTCAAGTCAGCACTGCTTGCGCAATCACTCACGACCCTTATCCACAGACTTTCATAGCAACCAAGTCTCAATGACCAACACAATAGAACTCACCGCGGACGGGCGCACCGGAAGCCGATATTCCAATTCGAATTGGAAGGCGCATTATTCAGATTAAGCGCGAACACACCAGCATTCGTGCTGTCTGTCCAGCCACCGCCACGGAGGGCAGCAGCAGGGGCCCCGCTGACCCATCAGTTACTGTGCAAGTACCTGCTTTTCTCCAGGAAAAGACGCTCTATCGAATACCTCACCCCTCCAGAAAAAGATACTTTTTTTGTTTTCTATCACCAGCATTCAGGCCTGTCGCCGAAGATATAAGAATCTTCGACGACCTATTCTACTAGGGAAAATAGGTGCTGATGGCGACCCCAGGAACTTGCACCGTGCCTTGGTTGAAAATTTGTCTTTTGGCTTCAAGTCAGCACTGCTTACGCAATCACTCACGACCCTTATCCACAGACTTTCACAGCAACCAAGTCTCAATGACCAACACGGTAGAACTCACCGCGGACGGGCGCACCGGAAGCCGATACTCCAATTAGAATTGGAAGGCGCATTATTCAGATTAAGCGCGAACACACCAGCATTCGTGCTAGTACCCCAGTCACCGCCACGGAGGGCAGCAGCAGGGGCCCCGCTGACCCACCCAGTTACCGTGCAAGTACCTGCTTTTCTAAAGGAAAAGACTATGCTCTGATGGGTACCTCGCCCATGCAGAAAAAGATACCTCTTTTTCTGCAATCCTACTTCGACACAATCCTTCTCGATACGCAGCGTTCATGTTTCTCTCATACCTCTGCTGATTACGGCCCAATGGCACAGATCCATACTTTGTCACTAAAAAACCTAAAAATGGTACCGGCTGATTTTTCCCTACCCACACCCTTTTGCGAACTGGGAATCGAAGCCGTTCCTGATGCCCCAAATGCACCACGTGCTTGACAAGCTCATGTGTATGCTTTTTATCCCGGCAGCACAAAACAAAATCGTCCATATACCTCAAATAAGCTCCCTGGAGCTCTGCGTACAAAAACGTATCGATATCAGCAAGATAAAAGTTTGCAAATAACTGTGATGTCAGATTCCCTAAAGCAATACCCGTTTTTTCATAATCGGGATGCGACTTCAAAAGACCAAAAATAAGATCATTTAAACTGTCATCTGGAAAAACTGCACGAATTTTCTCAAAAAGCCTGCCGTGCGAAATAGAATGAAAGTACTTTGCAACATCTAATTTGACCACATAAGGATCATGAGCCAATTCACGCACAAGCGTTATAACAGCCTTACTATTCCCCATCCCAGTACGACACGCAAAACTTGTTGGCACAAGATGCTTATCTAATAGAGGATCCATTACATGAAACAGAGCCCTATGTGCAACACGATCAATAAAAGGCGCAGCCGAAATCAATCTACGCTTTGGATCTGCCACAAAGAATTCTCGGTGCTCACCCCAAGGGTAATCTCTTCCAAGCCTGAGATTTCTTGCAAGTTCGAATCGCATGGCATCCAGCTTCATATACACTTTATGTGCTCCCAAGGCACTCATCCTTCCTCGAAAGCACCTTGCAAAAGAAGCATCCAAATTATCCAGATGGCACACTTGATCTAAAAGACTCACCCTCTTTGCACCGACTTCAAAAGACCGCCCAACTCTCGCCCAATCTCTTGAAGCCTCCCAACAATCCGCTCATTGGTACCCGCCGAAACAGCTCCTGTCTCATCTGCCATTCTTACAAAAAGCCTCATTGCATCCAATTGCCGCAGAAGCTCTCTCAAAGCCTTCTCTTTATCTTCAGGATGACGGATACCAGAAGGCCCAACAATCGCATTCAAAGCAACAACAAAGTCTATACAGCAAGATTCCAATCGGCAGCCCAACACATACCGAGATGGCTTTGGAAATTGACGCACAGTCGCTGCAACGTCCTTAAAAAGCTCAAATGTATGGACAAATATCGAAGGCTCTTGAGGCACACTACCCATTTACAAGCTTATTTTTTGGGTTCTCCATACGAATACAAAGCGACACTAAAGCATCAGCAAGCTCCTGAAACACCATAGAGATACCCTCAGGTGCGCCCACAAGCCGCAACCTTGACACTAAACGCCCAGCCCGCAACCGTGCTCGATGGTACCGCTCCAACTTAGCAAGACCAAGTGGCGAATAGTACCCTCTCCCCAAAGAATCCGAAACGAGTACCATTTCCTTCTCAGCAAACTCCAGCACCTCATACAGAAACGTATCCTTCAACTCCGCTCTCGCCACCTGCAACAAGTCATATGCCTCTTTCAACCGGACAAACGCACGAAATGACCCCAGACTCTTCCTGTTTGACTGAACCTTATATCTTTTCCATTTCTCAGGAACAATGCCCTTTTTTACCTGCTGCTGCACACTTTCAGGATTTTCCTGCGGCGGGAGCCGCATATCAAGCGCCTTCTGCTCCTTTGGACGCATAAGGTAGACTGACTCTGCCTCGATATACCACTCACCCGCAACCTTTCTGCCTCGAAGCTGGCGCGACTTCAGGTAATTAAGCACCTGCCTTGGCGTCAGCATAAGCCATGCAGCAGCCTCAATAGTAGACATCTCCGGGACGTTTTCAGTACTCATGTCCCTCGTGCGTACACCAAAGCCAAGTAAAATGGAAGATCCTATCTCTCCTTGAAGATGATGCATCGTGCTATAAATGAGCCACCCTGGTGCCTTCACTCCATCGCTGACGTCAAACAGAAATATTTCCGTTAAACGGAAATAAATTTCCGTATAGATATAACGCACCACATAAAGTTCCCTCAGCCCCTCGCAGGCTCGGGGCAGGGAACAGGAGCAAGGGCTCAATGGTTTTAAGGGATTCAAGCAAACGGGTACGGGTTCGGGTTCATCACACCAGCAACGGGGTCACCGCGGACGGGCGCACCGGAAGCCGATATTCCAATACGAACAGGAAGGCGCATTATTCAGATAAAGCGCGAACACACCAGCATCCGTGCTGTCTGTCCAGCCACCGCCACGCCGGGCAGCAGCAGGGGCCCCGCTGACCCACCCAGTTGGTCCAGCCGCTGAACCATTCAAATTCCACGTGCTACCATTCGCAACCCCTACTTGAGGCAGCGCATATGCATTGCCTGTATTGACAGAAAATCCTGTTATCCCACCAGCCTGCATAGTCATATCCGTCCACTCCCACAGATTCCCCACCATATCTTGGACACCAAACCTGCTGATACAAGACGCAGCCCCTCCAGGGGTGGAACCTGCCATAGCTGTATAACGCGCTCCGCCATTCGTACAAGCCCAGCTCGAACCAGTACAGCTCGTATTAATATTACATACAGCGGTCGAAGCATTGTCTGTAGCAGAGCCCCCACTCGTCCCACCTGTACCCGTATTTGTTCCAGTCGGCTTTTGAGTACCAACAGCCGCCATCTGCCAGACAGCATCCGGGATGAGCTGCTTGCCAGAATTTGCGCATGCGACCACTGCTTGGAACCATGTGATCCCCCGGGCAGGCATCACGTTGGGCTTTGAAACGGCATAGCCTGTGCAGCCAGAACCTGATCCATCGAGCGCACAATTTGATGGCGCATCAGTTGGCAGATTGTAATTGCCATTAGTACCAGCCGAGAACTGCTGCGATCCAGTACCCCCAGCACCTGACCAGACACTTGCCTGGTAAGCATCCACGCACCAAGAGCCCACTGCCACCATCACATCATTGGAATTGCCTGTACTACATGAACGCTGACTCGTTGTTGAAGCCAATGTCTGGCTCGCCCAGGATGTACCATTATCCACCAGGACATTGCCTGCGGTTCCCGCAGCAACGGAACTCACAGCACTTGTGCCATTACCTAGCAGGACGGCACCTGAGGACATCGTACTCAGACCTGTTCCACCGTTTCCAACAGAGAGGACGCCGCTAAGAAAGCTCGACGACAAGGACTCAACGCCATTGATCGCAGTTGCAATGCCAGAGAAGTTGGCGTTCATCTGGGATGCCGAGATCGGCGAACCTGCAGAGAATGCGTTCACAATCGAAAAAGAAGCATGCGCCGCAGCAACGAAGGACAAGAGAAAAAACATTTTTAAAATACTCCCATGAAAATATGTCGGTCATTTTGGTATTTCTATAAAATATTTTTAATTGACTGAATTTGTCAGATACAAAATACCTTGAAAAAAAAGAAGGACCAAGCTAGAAAAGACGTGGAGGTTTTTTATGTCTTTATTACTCTTTTTTGCTTCATTCCTGTATGCAACTGACGCTACTATCGTGACCTCATTGGGCTCCATTGAAGTCCGCCTTTTTGATACGCAGGCACCAGAGACTGTCAAAAACTTCACCGAGCTTGCAAGGGGTAAAAAAGAATGGACCAAAGACGGCAAGAAGATCAAAAAACCTCTTTATAATGAGACCATTTTTCACCGCGTCATCCCAGGATTCATGATCCAAGGCGGCGACCCTTTAGGCAATGGTACCGGTGGACCAGGCTACCAATTCGGGGATGAAATCCATAATGATGATGCTTTTGATGCGCCTGGCATTCTTGCAATGGCAAATGCTGGCCCTGGCACTAATGGGTCCCAGTTTTTTATTACAGTGGCACCGACGCCCCATCTGAAAGGGCACCATACCATTTTCGGCAAGGTTACAAAAGGTATGGAGATCGTTGAAAAGATTGCAACTGTGCAGCACGATGGCCAGGACAGACCTATTACTCCTGTCATTATTAAGCAAATACGTATTCAAGGGAAAAAGCATGCTCATCAACCCAAGAAAATATAACCGTGTCTGCCAGGATGATATATCCCACGAGCTATGCGTCAAAACGATAGGCTTTTTTGAAGAAAGAGGACAAGCAAAGCTCAGACAGGACGACCATGATCGTGTTTGGTACCAAGATTTTCTTGATTTTCAAAAGAAGGAAAAACTTTTTGCTACATTTTTGACACCTCCTCCTTATGGTGAGCGATTTGACATGCACCGTAATGGTGCACTAGCTGAGATTTTAGGTTTTTACGGGCTCCCCTACTGGTACACCTGGCAAGTCACCATGCTGGGCCTGGGCCCTATTTGGATGAGTCATAATGAGTCCATCAAAAAGAAGGCTGCAAACCTTTTAGAAGATGGCGGTATCTTTGGCTTTGGATTATCAGAAAAAGAGCATGGCGCTGACCTGTACGCAACAGAAATGGCTCTGAGTGACTCAGGACATGCAACGGGACGCAAATACTACATAGGAAACGCCAATAAGGCCTCTTTGCTCTCAACATTTGGTAAACAGGGATCTGAATTTGTTTTCTTTGCTGTCGACCCGTCACAGGATGGCTTTCGGTGTATCCAAAATGTTGTCAATTCACAGAACTATGTCGGTGAATATGAACTGAACGCTATGAAAATCACTGATATTCTCTCGCGTGGTGATGAAGCGTGGGACACAGCTCTCAACACCATCAACATCTGCAAGTGTAACCTCGGGTGGGCCTCTGTCGGCATTGCAACGCATGCTTTTTATGAAGCCATTCACCATGCAGCTGGAAGAAAATTATACAACAAGCCAGTAACCGACTTCCCTCATGTCAAAGGGCTTTTCATAGAGGCTTACTGCAGGCTCATCGGCATGAAAATATTTACCGAGCGGGCTTTTGATGTCATGCGTTCAGCACGCCAAAACGATAGGCGTTATTTACTCACAAACCCTATGATCAAGATGAAAGTCACGCTTGAAGGCGAACGGGTCATTGATGCTCTCTGGGATATTATTGCAGCCAAGGGTTTTGAAAAATCCATGTTCTTCGATGCTGCAACACGTGATATTAGAGCCCTCCCAAAGCTTGAGGGCACAGTGCATGTCAATATGGCGCTTGTTACCAAATTCATGAAAAACTACTTTTCAAGTACAGTCAGCATGCCAGAGATAACGCCACAACGGTCACCTGCGCATGATGCCTATCTTTTTACTCAAGGCCCAACGAAAGGCCTCAAAGACATCCGTTTTGATGCACGACCCGCCTGGAACAAGTCACCTAATGCCGCAGTCTTTGAGCATCAAGTTGCAGCTTTTAAACGATTCATCCTCATAACACATCAAGATAACCTTTTGAAGGTAGGCGACCTTTTTTCCCTTATTGTCTATAAAGATCTTTTAATTGGTGACTCAGACACCCTGGATGCTCTCTATGGCTACCTTGTGGATGACTTCAGCCATAAGGCACTCGCCCTAGCCCATATGCCAGGGATACGTACTCTAGAAAAACTGCTTATCTGGCCTATGATCAGGTGCCCGATTCACGATGCAGCAAGAGACTCACGCATCTATGAAAGTATTCTTTTAATGAGGAATACCTATAAGGCTATCAGCTAGGTCTTTGTAACGAGCGGAAACAATCTTAAAAAGATTTTGATTCAAATCAATACGAGCAAAATAATCATCAGGATCTGCACTCAACATAACTTTTCCAGCAATAAGTGCGGCCGCTGCAGCCTCTGCCTTATTTTTACCTAAACTGACAACAACTTCTCCACCACCACTCCCACCATGACGAAAGGCGCCCCCGCCACTTGCCATCACACTTCCAAAACTTGCAAGTATATCAGCAGGCTGACGAGACGGATCCTGCACATCACTCCCAGGGGCCGCACCCCCATCACTAAATCCAGCACCGAAACCACCACCGCCACCACTCCCTCCACTACTACCACTACTCCTCCCAGCAGGAGATGGCATTGCAAACGGACTACTTGGCTGCTGACTCCCAGCCATCGGCATAGTGCCAGCAGTTGCGCCCAACATACCGCTCTGAGTGGTGAGAGGCGACCCATTGGTACCTGTAGCTGCCACTCCAGTTGTTGCGCCGATAGCGTCCGCAACTGGAGTTGTCGATCCGATTGTAGCGGGCGCGCTTGCCGTACCTAAAGTAGGCACACTCGCAATGCTCGGCTGCGTGCCTGTATGCGGGGTCATCAACTGCCGAATGTTTAACAAAACAGAGTATATCTGCGTCATATCGCCTCCGGCCTTTATCGCAATTCCGGATATCATATCATAGCCCGTAGGACAAAAAAACGTGCCTCCACTAGCAGGCTCTGTGAGCGCCAGTCCCGCCAATTGAATTGTCGCCACACCAGTTGCTGATTCAATAGTAGTCAGATTTGACGAAGTATTCGTAGAAGAATAAGCTATTTTCGTACTAAACGTGCAACACGCAGAAGTCTGCGCTCCAGTCATCAACACTTTATTATTACCGTAACAGTAATTACTCGTAAGCCCAAGTATATTAGACCCACTCCCGTAGGAATTTATTAAAAACACAAAGAGAAGCATCATGGCGAAGCCGCCGAATGTTCAAGTATACAATCCGTTATAGAAAAAGTTCCCATAATCGAAGACTTATGTAAATAAGTTTTTTGCGTCGTCGACGCAGATGTTGCAAACATAGACTGAACCTTATAGCCGCCAACCATAAGAGAACCTGTTCCGAGCGGTAAAGTCTTATCCAAATAACTCCTTAAAAGCATCGTGTAGGCAAAAGGAAAGCATCGTTGCAAATTCTTCACGCCCGATTTACTCATGTCTTCATAAGCCTTAGATATAAGATCATTCAATGCACTTGTTCGCTTTCCAAAGTCATCATCAGACATATCATTAAATGTATTATGAAGTGAAGGAAGAGGATGAGCCGCACTCCAATTTGTGCTACGCCAATCATTTTCCATCGAGCTAATCTTCCTCATTTGCCCAACAAATGGCAACAGCCCAGCTTTCAGACAATGTGCTATAGATATATTACGAAGCTGATCTAAAGGTACCGAATTCATTATCAGATTATGGCTATTCGTTGCCCTCGCAACAACTTCACATTCAGCTAGAGGCAGGACAGTACCCGCCGACAGGCTTGCGCCAAGCGCCACATACCAACAACTTCCCTGCTGGATATCGTTCATAGAAAAAGTAGCTGGAAGAGCAGCTCCTTGATCTGCGATTGCACAAATTCCACTACTAGCAGCCGTTGCAGCGTTAATAGGATCTGCCGCTGAAGAACAGCATTCCTTAGCCATCTGCTGCAAAGTTGGCGCACTCCCTATCGTTGGTGCCAAAGCTGGAGAAGGATTCACCGTAGTTGAGTATGTCTTAGGATCTTCCCCACACAAATAGCTTGAAGCAAGATTCGACAAAACGGTTGCCATAGAATTCACATAATTCTCCGCCATAACTTGACAATAAGGACTTGTGATCAAGATTTTATTATCTTTTATTTCATCCAACACCTGATCGAGCGCAAGCCAGAGCATCTGCACATACGCACCCATATGAAGAGCAGACATAGCCGTTGCATTCGCAAAATCACCTACGAGATACCCTGAACAAGCCGCATCCCCGTTAATCGGAAAGGATCCATCGCCCCATGAAAGGTTATCAATACCCCAGCTGTTGTATTCACTATCAAGAGATCCAGACGCAGCGTCACCAGCCTGACGCCAATCATTAGCATACGTTGAGATTGCAAGACTTGCGCCTGCAAACAGAACGCCTGCCAAAGGATGAATCAACACACTACTAAGGATTGTTCCGCTGGCAATAAAAGGTAGTAAGAATTCTCTATTTTGACGATTAAAAGAGTAATTTGGCGTTATATGAGGAGCATCAAGCTGGAAAAGATCAGAAGCAGAAGAAGTAGCAGGATCAGAAACCAGGCTACCAGCGCTATTTATGAGCGAATTAGACATCCCTGGGTCAAATATTTTATCCGCACCACTTGTGACTGTTGTCACACAGAGTCTTGTCCCACTCCCCTGAGATACCATATGCATAAAAAAAGTCGGCCACCCATTACCCGATGGCAACGGAGTCGGGCTTGAGGCTGGTGATAGACCCTTGAGCGTCCCATGAGCATCGTAGGACCCGAAATCATCTGGCGTCCTTGAGTGCGGATCAAGTGCCGAACAATTCAAGCCCTGCAATCTTGGCGCGCTAGCTAGTGCATCATTACCAAAACTATTCCCACCATCTGTCCTACCACTACGCATCGTTCCATCTGAAGAAACAGAAAAAGTATATTGCGCAGGCCACATATCAAAATACCCTGGCGTACTCCTTCCAGTATCAGTAGTACTCAGCATGCTGGTATTGAGCTTATCCTGAAAATTAGCTAACGATACACCAGAGCTCACCCCAGTTGTCGCACACTCCGTTGTTGGAAGATATGGCACTACGCCGGCGTTCTCGGCCCCAACCCAACCTTCACCACAATAAAGATTACACGCCCCACTTTGGTCACAACGGGCCTTATTATGATCAAGACCGTCATGATCTATCTCAGCTGGATCCCGCAGCATAGTTTCGGCAGCCACTGGCGTTACCCAAACGCTCGGGAGAGGAGCTGGGATAGGCGCGGTACCATTTTCTCCATGGTAAAGAGCATGTATCTTAGCCACCATGTTAAAAACTAATTGATCACTTAACTTAGCGCTATACCCTGAAAACCCACCTTCTTCAACAGTAGATGAACAACTTCCAAAAACCGGCGCACAGGAGTGTAACTGGTTGAAAAAATCAGTCATGCTATCTGTCGTGCTCGTTGTCAAAGATACTGTTGCAGTCATTGCTTCCGTACAAGGCAAAGGAATAGAAGAGATTGTGAGTCCATTTGTAGCTCCTGGTACCGTCGTTGCACCATTCGAAAAATATGAAAAAAATGCACCCAACCCGCTGCCTGTATTTGCGGGCAATGTTCCACTTGTTGTAGACGAAGACACACAATCTGGCATCACATAGGGATCAGTATCGTAGTGAGACTCGGAGACTGTCTTATTTGCAGACACCGAGAACCAAGGCACAGACCAGGTTACGTTAGGAGGACAAACAGGTGCATAAAAAGCGTCTGCATGAACATTTTCAGTAAAAACAAATAAGTCAAATAAACATAACGAGATAAAAAGACTCATTGTTCATAGTATTGCATATTTTTTTATTACAGTTATACTATATTTATGCTAGCCATAAAAAAAACAATCATCCTTATGACACTCGGCGTAACGTACGCTGACGAGGGTGTTAACGCCATAAGCACACTATATAACAGCATTAGACAAAACCCGACCATAAGCCTCAGTGAAATAAAGATACTCCAAAGCGAGGCCCGAACCGCCATCAGCCTAGATCAGGCTGCCCTCCAAATCGGGGCGCCTAACCTGATAATGCCTAGCAACATAGGGAGCCCAGCTACAACACAGGATTTTTTTAAGCAGCAATCAGCAAAAATCACACAAGATCTTACACAGATCTGGACTGAAGGCGCAAAGAACCCCAGTAAAGCTCCACAGAAAAAACTACCACCTGCTCCACCAGCCCGCCGCGGTACCTACCCAGTACAAAATGAACATGCACCAGAGACTATTGTGAATGGAAACGGATTTGCAAAAGAGATCGAATTCAAAGGACCTAAAAAAGGACTTCTTGATACTATGCCTATGGCAACAAAGAAAAAACGCGTAAAGCCGAGGATGCATTTACGCGACCTTGCGAAGCCACAGGCAGAAGACGCATCTCAGAGCCAGCTTTCAAAATAGCACCCAACTTACCTAAGGGCGCATGAGCCGAAATAAGGAGAGCCGCTATGCCACTTACAATAGGCGTTGCCATAGAGGTACCTGTCATAGCGGCATACTTTTGATGCAGAACAGATGAATAGATTGCCTCACCAGGTGCTGCAAGATGCACTGAGTCACCATAATTCGAACTAGGCAGCATAGTATCCTCAATACTTGTTGCAGCAACTGCAAATGAAGCATTAGCAGGATAGACAGGGGACGTATCGTTACTTGACCCTGTATTACCAGCTGCTGAGAATACCAAAATACCATGATTTTTTGCCATAGTGAGCATCTCAAGAAGCGCTTGAGATGAGGTACCACTCCCCCAAGAGTTATTGATAATTGACACATGATGCTTGATGGCAAAATACATTGCATCAATTGCACGTGCCGCTGTACCTACTCCATTTTTATCAAGAAATTTGATAGGCAGTATCCGAGCATGAGGCGCAATACCAATGTCACGACCAACTATCGTCCCTGCGACATGGGTTCCATGCCCACTGTCATCATCACTTTGATTTGACCCATCAACACTATTATACCCAGGTAAAACGCGTCCCTGAAGCGCCCTATGAGAGGCATCGACCCCTGTATCTAAGATGGCGACAGTTACCCCATCGCCATACAATCCAATTTTCCACAGAGTATCAGCATCGACGCGCTTTATATGCCAACCTGGCCGATCACACACAACAATGTGCGTAGGAACGGCGAAAACCTCAAAATCTCGCTCCACATACTCCACAAGAGGGTGCGCCTGAAGTTCATCTAAAGATCCATTTGCGAGCGAAAACTGACCTGCAGCAAGCACACGCACAGTCCTGTACCGCATCTGGGTGTAATGCCAGGCGAAAATATCATCTGCCATCAAAGCATTCTGCGGCTTCATTTTCACAATGAACTGATCTGCAGCTAAAGCATACTGAGCTACCCACAAGAACACACCATACGGCAATACCCATAAGAACATTCTTGAGTATCGGTTTTTTTACCTTTTTCAACAACCTTGTGGTATTTTTATGCATCGCACTACGCTCCTAACTAAGTTTTATGAGCGATGTGGACTATTTTATGCTACGAGGGCCTCATGAAAACGACCTGGTCAGATCTTCAGATATCAGAATCAACCCAAACACTACTTCTTCAGGCAGGGTATACATTTCCAACGACTATTCAAGCAATGTCCATTCCTCATGCCCTAGCTGGCAAGGATGTGATTGCCTCAGCACAAACGGGAACAGGTAAAACTGCCAGCTTCGTGGTCCCTCTTGTTGAGCGCTTTGCAGGCAAGGAAGGCACTTTTGGACTTATTTTATGCCCAACACGTGAAATCGCCCAGCAAACACAAGCAACACTTGAGCTTTTAGCCGCTCCCCGTGGCATTAGATCGGCCGTACTTATTGGTGGGGTGCAGATGCGTCATGACGAACAAGCGCTTAAGACCTACCCACAAATCCTCGTTGCCACCCCTGGTAGACTTTGCGACCACCTTGACCGTGGCAATATCTGGCTTGATTTCATTGAAATTGTTATCTTAGATGAAGCCGACCGCATGCTCGACATGGGCTTTAGTCAACAATTAAATCGTATTCTCACTGAAGTTCCAACAAAGCGCCAAACACTTCTTTATTCAGCTACATTTTCGCCTAGCATTGAAAAACTTGCACGTCAGAACATGCAAGATCCAGCACGTATTGCTATTGAAGCCTCAAAGGCAAGTACGCCAAAAATTGAGCAGCGTTTTATTTGGACAACGGAAGAAAAAAAGATCCAACAACTACGTTATTTGCTCAACGAAGAGCCTGGAACTGTGATTATTTTCACGCGCTCCAAAGACCGCGCCACACATCTTTGGCGCTCTCTTCATTCACGTGGTCATATGGACGCAACATTCATTCATTCAGATCGCTCTCAAGAAGATCGCTCGCAAGCACTCCAAGACTTTAAGGACCAGAAGTTTCGCATCCTAATTGCAACAGATGTTGCAGCACGCGGCATCCATGTTGATGGCGTTGCTTTGGTTATTAACTTTGATCTACCAGCTGAACCTGAGGACTATATCCATCGCATCGGCCGTACAGGCAGACAAGGCGCAAGCGGAATCGCAACAAGTCTCCTAACACCAAGAGATACAAGCATGGTCAAGGAACTTGAAAAATTACTAAAAATCACGATACATGCCACAGCTCGTCCACGAGCGCAACCCATAGCGCCCAAAGCGCTAGGGCCGAAGCCAAATGGATTAACTGAAGGTACACCGGCGCCAAAAGAATCAGATTCAGGCACGCACCAGCCAAATGAATCAAGAACAAAACGCAAAAAGATTTTCCCAGTCGTGGTGCGTGGAGAAACGCAAAAGGCATAGCGCTTGCGGCCAAAAAGAGCGCTCCTAATGGATGAAGAATCCGGATACGCAACAAAACGTGACTCGCATGCTCAAAGTCACTCCTAAGACCATCTGCGAATGAAAGTGACGGGAAAAGCGTATCCCCAAGCGCTGCCATTGCACCTGTCACCCCAAGAGCGATAAAAAGCACAGAGATACTCACAACGGCCCCCTGCATGGGCCGCTGACCCCAATTCCCTCGCCCTAATGTCACCAAATAGAGTTTAACAAGGGCCCCCACCATAACAAGTGTATTAATCAGATGAATCGAACCAGAAAATGCACGCAAAAGCGATGGATTATGCTCAACCAGTTTCATAAGGACTAGGAATGCCCCTAAAAGCGCCTCAAAGAGCATCGATATCCCAACAAGAAGCGCTAGACGCCTCTGTAATGGGTATTTAAAAAAGGCAATGATAGCAATCACTTCAACAAGGATGAACGAAATCCCTGATGTCACACGATGAGTAAATTCAATAGCAGTTGATCGACGAACCAGATCAGGCACCACATTTCCATGGCATAGTGGCCAATGATCCCCGCAGCCGGCGCCTGATCCTGAGGCGCGCACATAGGCGCCCCACAGGATCACACACACGACAAAAACAATACTAGTGCCTAAAACTCGTCTCATACTGACGTCGCCCACCTGGAGCGGGTCTTTTGCTACGGATAGGGAAGTTTGGCTTGATTCCTGCTGGAAAAGTCTTCGCATGCTTGACAGGTCTCACGGACTCTGTCAGAAGTCTATCCAAATCAGGCACTAAAAGCATCAAAAGACGAGGAACAATAAGCTCCTTATCGACATCTGCCCATACATCCTGAGCACAATCTTTGATTCTTTTTAGCACTGCACTATCAGTAATCTCATCATATGCTGCACGTACCTGAGCTACTTTTGCTCGTGCTACATCTTTTGTCGATGGCATAGAGCGCTCAATCAATGGACGCTTAGTCATCTGAGCAAGACGTTTTACCAAATACAGACTTGCAGGGCTCACAAGACTGATAGCACACCCAGATGTCCCACAACGAGCAGTTCTCCCAATGCGATGAACATAAGCATCTAGTTCACGTGGAATGGAAAAGTTCACTACATGAGTCACATCTTTAACATCAAGACCACGTGATGCAACATCAGTACAAACCAGAATGGAAACACGTTTTGCACGGAATGCCAAAAGCGTCTTCTCACGAGCCGATTGATCCATATCACCATGGATACAATCCACCTTAAACCGCGCATCACGCAAAGCTTCCGTAACAGACTGCACTAAAACCTTTGTTTGACAGAAAATAAGGCCATAAAATCCGGCCTCAAGCTCGAGAATCATACGCAAAACATCTACTTTTTGTGTGTCTGGCACAACATAGTAATACTGCTCAACTGCATCAGGCAGCATCTGCGTCTTATTCATATGCGCCTGCTTTGGTGTTCTGAGATACGTATCTGCAACCTTACGTACCTGAGGACTCATCGTCGCTGAAAACAGCCAAATTGTTCGCTGTTTAGTTCCTTCAAGGACTTTGCTTAGATCTTCTTTAAAACCCATGGAAATCATCTCATCTGCCTCATCAAGCACAATCTGACGCACACTAGACAAATCCAGAGCTCCGCGCTCAATATGATCGACAATACGTCCAGGCGTTCCAACAACAATAGGTACGCCACGTCGTAACGCACGAATCTGATCTCCGTACCCTGTCCCACCGTAGACGCTTGCTGACTGAATACCCATATGTTTACCTAAAGCATTGATCTGCGATGACACCTGAATTGCAAGCTCACGGGTTGGAGTCAAAATAATGCTCTGCGTCTTGTGCAATGAGCGATCAGTTTTCACTAAAAGCGGAATACTGAAGGCCGCAGTCTTGCCAGTACCCGTTGCTGCAAGACCAAGAAAATCACTTGTTTCTGTTAATAAAATAGGCAAAGATGCTTCCTGGATAGGACTTGGAGTTTCATACCCCAACTCCGCTACAGCCTTCTGCAAGGCCTCAGGAACGTTCAACCGTTGACAAAGCTCAATAAATGTTTCACTCATACGAACATGCTCTCTTTCATCTGATAACAGGCGAAAAGAAGAGCTGAATTGCTCAAAAAACCTTCTAGCCCTTAAGAGCCTCGGATACTAGCATGCTCTCAGGCATTCTGCAAGCTATGGCAGACGCTCGATAACAGTCGCGACTCCTTGACCCATCCCGATGCACATAGTTGCAACGCCTAGTGAGGCATTGCGATCAATCATACCAGAGATCAAAGTTGTAATAATACGCGTTCCTGAGCATCCCAGTGGATGCCCAAGGGCAATAGCGCCCCCATAGATATTAACGCGATCGATCTTACCCAAAATATCAAGATCCTTCAAAACTGGCAAAGACTGAGCTGCAAATGCCTCATTCAACTCAAACAGATCAATATCACTGATCGAGAGATGCGCCTGCTTGAGCGCCTTCCTCACAGCAGCCACTGGCCCATACCCCATAATAGATGGGTCGCAGCCTGTGGCAGCTACGCTGATCACACGGGCCAAAGGTTTTAGATGCAGCTCATCGGCTCTTGCACGTGACATAACAAGCAGACCTGAAGCGCCATCTGTGATAGCCGAAGCGTTTCCTGCTGTCACTGTCCCTTTTGGATCAAACGAAGGCCGTAACTGCCCTAAAGCCTCGAGTGTGGTATCAGCCCGAATACCCTCATCATAGTCAAACAACTTCAACAAGCCTTTTTCATCATGTCCATGGATTGGCAAAAGCTCTCTTTTAAACTTGCCCGCCTTCGTTGCTGCAGCAGCCTTTTGATGGGAAGCTAGAGCAAACTGATCCTGCGCCTGTCTTGAAATTTGATGGATACGAGCTAAAAGCTCAGCTGTGAGCCCCATCACACCTGCAGCCTGTGCTGATTTAAAACTAAATGCAGGATTAGGATCAAGTCCATGCGTCATAGGCACATGACCCATATGCTCAACACCGCCTACTAAATACGCACTCCCCACACCTGCCCGGATAGAAGCATAGGCTGTATGAAGCGCCGTCATAGACGAACCGCAGAGCCGGTTCACTGTCTGAGCTGGCACCGTTTTTGGAATACTGGTTAAAAGTGCCGCATTACGCGCCACATTAAATGCCTGTTCCAGTGTCTGCTGGACGCATCCCCAGATGATATCATCCAAAGCCTCTGGCGGGAGCGCCGGCTGGCGATCCAAAAGACCTTGCATCACTGCAGCCGATAAGGCCTCAGCACGCACAAATCGGAAGCAGCCTTTTTTTGATCGCCCCATTGGGGTGCGCAGCGCATCAACAATCACGACTTCTTGCATACTTACTCCTTAAAAAATGATTTCTTTGCTCGTTCATGAGCGCGCAACTCAGCTGTTGGCTCATAGAGCTTACCAAAGTGAGCCAGCTTGTCACTTTTGAGACAAAGCTCAGTAAGACCAATGCTCTCTGCATACCTCAGCACGCCTCCGCGAAAAGGCGGAAAACCAAGACCCAAGATAAGACCCATATCCACTTCTAGGGGCGAACTGACAATCTTCTCTTCCAAACACCTAAGAGACTCATGGATCATAGGTAGCATCATGCGATCAACAATCTCAGCATCCTGGAGTTTCTCGTGACGCAACGGCTTTAAAAGCTGGGCCACCTCGGTATCCAGCACTTTCCCCTTTGCATCATAACGATAAAACCCTTTGCCATTTTTCTGCCCCAAACGGCCAGACTCAAAAAGCCGATCAATAGGCGTTTTGCCTTCATAGCTCATACGATCCGGAAAGGCCTCTGCCATAATATGATCAGCATGGAGCGCCGTATCAAGCCCTACAACATCCAAAAGATGCGCAGGCCCCATTGGCCAACCAAAGGCTTCCATGATCTTATCAATACGCTGGTATTCAATGCCATCATCCAAAAGACTACGGAATCCAGCGAAATACGGGAAAAGGACCCGGTTCACTAAAAATCCTGGGCAATCCTGCACAACAATAGGTGTTTTACCCATAGCTAATGCAGCTGCTACTGTACGAGCAATAGCCTCCTTAGAGGATTTTGCACCCACAATCACTTCAACCAATGGCATTCTTGGAACAGGATTAAAAAAGTGCATACCGCAAAAAAGCTCCGGGCGCTTCAGCCCTTCAGCAAGCCTCGTGATAGCAATAGTTGAGGTATTACTACACAAAACAGCGTCTTCTCGCACATGGCCCTCGAGTTCAGCCAGGACTGCTTTTTTAACTTTCTCATTTTCTACAACAGCTTCAATAACAAGATCGACAGACCCAAAATCACCATAGGACAGACTCGTTCTAATACGGCCTAGCACTTCGGCCATCTGTAATGGCAAGATCTTCTTCTTTGTTACCTGCTTATCAAGAAGCCTTGCCGCCTCACCCAAACCCAGCTGTAAAGCTTTTTCCGAAATGTCCTTCATAACAATAGGCAGTTTGCGGCTTGCCGCCTGATAGGCAATACCCCCACCCATGATCCCAGCGCCCACAACAGCAAGCGAACCAACCTTGGCACCTTCTGCCTTAGCTTTTTTCTTCAAGAATTGATCTGCTAAAAAAACTCGTACTAAAGACTTTGCAGTCTCAGACTTTGCTACCTCTAAAAATCCCTCAACCTCACACACAATGGCGCCTTCTCTTGCAAGCAAAGCTCCTTTTTCCATTGCCTCAATGGCACGGACCGGTGCTGGGTAATGAGGTCCCGCTTTTTGCTTCACAAACGCTTTTGCCTGCCCAAATACCATAAGGAGCTCTGTTGGCGCCAGCTCAAGTGGCGCACGCTTCTTCCTTCGACGCTCCTGCCAGAAAGCGCCGTCGGCTGCATACAGCATCTCTTTCGCCGCAACTGCAACGTCCCCTTCAACAACCGCATCGATTGCCCCATATTTCAGAGCAGTCAAAGCATCCTGATTCTCCGCTGCTGCAATCCAGGCTATAGCGTGATCTGCGCCTATCAGCCTTGAGAGCCTCACAACCCCACCCCACCCTGGATAGATCCCAAGCTTTGTTTCAGGAAAACCAATCGTACTACCATCAAGCGCCACCCTATAGTCGCAACTTAATGCCAATTCCAGCCCCCCACCCAAAGTAAAACCCTTAAGAGCAGCAATGGTCGGGTACGGCGCATCTTCAATACGAGCAAAAAGAGCATGCACTTCCATAAGCCATGCTCTCAAAGCTTCTTCAGATTGCTTAAAATGTTCTGGAAATTCAGTCACATCAGCGCCAAGCACAAAATTGTCATAGGCACTATGAATGACAAGGCCCCTGACAGTCTCCGCATCAAGCTTATTGAGACACGTCAGAAGCTCCTTGAGTGCACCTGTCGAAAGCGTATTGGTATCTGTTTTTTTATTGGCGAGCACGAGGAAAGCAATACAAGCCTCGTCTATTGTAAGATTGAAGAATTGACCTTCTAAGAGCATGCGTTGCATAGTACATTCCGGGCCTCACTAGAAGCCCTCTCCCTACTCATACTATACAGAATAAAAAGCAACTACCTAGAAAAATGTATTCCCTCGTCTGATGCTTACCGATTACTGAGATTTTCTAATAGCTTCAGCCTTTTCTCAAGCACCTGCACATGCCGATCAAGTTCACGCAACGCGTTAATCACAACGTACGGAATTTGATCCATATGAACGACGCGCAGATCGTCAAAACCATACTTTTTTTGTATTCCCACAAGATCTGACGCACCCTTTTCAACATCCTGCGCAACAAATCCCACATGGAAGTCATCCGCACTAAAATCCGCAAGCCCATTGTACTGATACAGAACAGGCTGCAAATTTCTCAACTCTTTAAGCCCAAGTGTAAAATGCTTGATATTTTTCTTAATTCTTCTATCCGACACACAACTGCCACTCACTACCGTACCACCCCCGACCATCAAACAACCAGCAGCACGCCAATCACCTGAAGTACTTAGCCTATTTCCAGTATCTTGCTGAATATTGACACCACTACCGTTCAGAAGAAAATTAATAAACGATACATAGCCAATTCCAGAATTTATCTGCATACCAGTATTTGTCGAAGCAGTCACGCCATCAAGAGTCAGAAGAAAAGGATTTGCCGAAGAGTTTTTAATATAAAGATTCGTCGATGCACTTGTTGTACCAATACCGACATAACCTCCCGTATAAGAAACAACCGAACCATTCGTTGCCCACGGTAACCCAGAAATTGCCGACGAAATAGATGAGAAATTACTATTCATACTCGAAGCAGAAATAGGACTGCCAGCTACAAACGTCGTCAAAGACAGTGCATGAGACAAGCATGGGGAAAAAACCAATATAAAAAAAGCTGATGTTTTAGAAATTTTCACAATCGAAGACCATCCTCATCCTCGTATGATACTATGAAAAATAAAAAGCAACTATCTCTAAAAATGTATTACGATAGCATCATGACTCACGAAACGTCATTACAATCCTATAAAATGTTTTACCCCGGCAATGAAGCCGAATGCTGTCAATCCGCTGACGATTTATTCTTTGCTACAAACCACTGCCCACCAGAACCCCCAATCAGCATTCTTCAATGTGATCAAAAACCAGCCTTATCCCCACTCACGAAGCATCATCTCCTGAGAATTTCTACATAATCTCAAGCCTTCGTCCCGCTCGCATTGATCTTCGTATGGCCTCAGCAAAAAAAAAATCACTGCAAGTGATACCATCTCTAGATGAAGCAGATATATGTATCGATACAACGAAGGAGGCTCGCTCAAATACATACGTTAAGGCGAGGAAAAGTTTTGCTGACAGTATGCGCAAAAAACTAACCGGAGGCAAAAACGAACGAGCAAGAGACCCGCCAGGTCCTTCAAAAAGTCAAAACAATTACAGGGACCACGTGCAGCTTCCATTATTGGCACTAAACCCTTCGTTAAAGTGGCTGGCATCAAAACTAGTTTAGGCCTGTCAAAAATCTACAGAAGAGCGCAGGCATCCAAGAAACCCTGTTTCAATTTAATAGTTCGCCGCTAAGCTAAGTGACGCACTGAGCTATTTTTGATCTAGAGAATTGACAAGGAGGCATCCATGACATGACACGCCGCTGACTGTTATCGATCGTACACGCATAACAACGATGAATCAACAGAGGGCAAAAACTCAAGAGGCATAGCCACACAAGTCAGAAAACATCAATCCACCACTCAACAGCTGTCTCAGCATAGAAAGTCAGAGCTCGGCCGCCTAGCGAACCATGAATACACCTATCACATGGTCTATACGGACCAAAAAGCAAGCAGACGTATCTACGAAAACCTACAATATGGCAAAAGCAGCGCAAAAGGCACGTAGGCAGTCGAAGACAAATTCTTCGACCGAATCAGTATCGAGAAGCGGCCAGCAATAGCTCATGAGCGTGGGCGTCTAGGGAATCTCGAAAGCGATCTCGTGATAAACGCACTCTATACACTGATAGATCGACAATCGTATCTTGTACCCACAGAAAAGCTACCGAAGAAGATAGGAACTGTTCGAGTGACACTATACTGTTTTTACGCACACTACAGCGCCACCTACGATAATAGTAAAAAGTGTGGTTAAATTATTAGTGAACAAGGAGAGTTTTATGCGAATATTTTTTTTAGGTCTCTTTGAATCGTTTTTAGTTCTCAATACGACTCCTTGCTGGGCTGTGACGTTGACGTTACCCTATCCTTCATTTACTGCGGGCAGTCCTATTTCAGCATCCCAGATGAATCAAAATTTTGGCGCAATCGCAACTGCTTTTAGTGGCACAGTAAGTAGTCAGTGGACTACGAGTGGATCGAACCTTTATTATAGTTCAGGCAATATTGTCACCAATGCAGGCACAACAACGACGCCAGCGTATTTTGTGAGTACTATGACAAATTATTATACGAATGGCGGAGTCTTAGATGTACGTGGCGCGGGTGTTTTCGGTACCAGCGCTGGTCAGGCAACACTCTATTTGGTTGATATTCCTGGTGCGCGATGGATGATCAATACCAGCGGTTATCAACTTAATTTTGTTAGTGATGGGGGGAACGGTAGTGGAAATGCCGGCAAATCATTTGCTAGTACCATACTAAGTCTCTATGCATCAGGTGGGGCAGCTTTTACAGGGAACGTGACGGCAAATGGTTCGCAGCTATCATCTGACAGAAAGTTCAAGGAAAGCATCGCAGCCCTTGAGGATCCTGATGCGCTTTTACTGCGATTGCATCCTATAGTTTTTAAATGGAAATCGAAGATTTTTCCTGAAAAAGCGTTTGATGATCGTCAGCATATGGGTTTTATTGCTCAGGAAGTGCAAGATATTGCTCCGGATCTTGTCTACAAGGATCGTCAGGGAGCGCTTTATATGGATTATAACGCGCTCATTGCGCCGCTTGTGGCCGCTTATCAAAAACTTTATAAAAGTCATGAGGCGTTAAAAAAAGGCTCTTCGGGCTTTTCTGTGCATAACCTCTAAGGCATCATTTCCATTTTTCCGCAATAAAAAAGAATAGCTATCCGATAATTTTCAAAATTCCTAAATCCT
>CAIUGE010000051.1 GCA_903898645.1 Oligoflexia bacterium
CCGACAAATCAAAGAGGTGATCGAAAATATCGAGCTGGAGAGAGAAAGACAGAATCAGGAATGGGTCTCTTTGGCCGCATGAATATGGATGTGGGAGCTACTATAAAACTTAGCATCAACTAAAAATGGGACATGCTCGGATCGTCGGCGATTCGTTCATGGGGTTGTCTCAACATGCGTTGGTTCTGTTGGTCTAGGAACAGCTTTTATTGGACCTCGCGTTAAGCATGTGAGCGTTGCAATAGAGCATATTGCGCCTGAGTTAGTGGGGCTCCGCATTGCGCAGATTTCAGATCTTCATTTAGGGTTTTTCTTGCGTGCGGGCTATGCTGAGTATGTGGTGAAGCTTATTCAGAGTGAGGCACCTGACCTTATTGTTCTGACAGGTGATATGGTGGATGGAGTTGCTCAGGATGCTCTTGTTGCGCCTTTGGGGAAGCTGGTAGCTCCTTTAGGGGTATATTTTGTAACAGGTAATCATGAATACTACTGGGGAGCTGGCGCTTGGGTAGAGACGTTCAGACGTCTTGGTATTGTGCCTTTAATGAATGAGCATAGAGTTTTGAGCTGGCATCAGCATCCTTTTGTACTAGGCGGCGTCACGGACGCAAATGCTTATCGTTTTGGACCCCCTTCCAGCGTGAAGAAGGCGTTTCATGGTGCACCTCAAGGTTTACTTCGTATCTTGCTTGCTCATCAGCCAAAAACAGTTATAGACGCATGCAAAGAGTCGGTGCATCTGCAACTATCTGGGCATACGCACGGGGGGCAAATTTTCCCTCTCAATATAGCGCTGCGCTGTATAACACGGTATATTGAGGGGCTTTATGATCATGAGGGGGTATCGCTTTACGTAAATCCAGGAACTGGATTTGGCGGGCCACCTTTTCGTTTTATGGTACGATCGGAGATAACGGTGCTCGAGTTAGCACAGAGAGGAGTAGTATGATAGGGCTTATTGTATTAGGTATGGTTCAGGCTTTTGCTGCGGATCGACCACAAGATATTCAGGTGCCTCAGGCTATAGTAGAGGGAGAAGTGCCTCCACCACCACCTCCGCCACCTGTAGAGTCTAAGCCAAAAGAGTCTAAGACAAAAGATTCTTAGCGCTTGGATTGTCTTTATACTCCAGAAGAGCTGCAAGTATAATAGGAGCTACAATTGTTGCGTCTGACTCAATGACGTACATAGGGGTCTCAGGGCGGAGTTTATCCCAGGTGATTTTTTCGTTTGGAGTGGCGCCTGAATAAGATCCGTAGGACGTTGTTGAGTCAGATATTTGACAGAAATAGGACCATGGTTTTACGCCTTCGAGGCCAAGGTCATGTTTTAGTGATGGCACAACGCAGATAGGGAAATCACCTGCGATACCTCCACCAATTTGAAAAAAGCCTATACCTTGAGGTTCTCGGCTCATCTTTTGGTAGCAATCATAGAACCAGACCATGTACTCGATGCCTGAAGCTGCGATCGATGCTGGGAGATTTTTTTGCTTCACATAGGATGCAAAGATATTGCCGAATGTAGAGTCTTCGTAACCTGGGACGACCATAGGAAGATTCATTTCTGCTGCTGCAAGAAGCCAGCATGAAGCAGGGTCGCCCTCAAAAGAGCTTTTTGGGAGAGCAAGGATGAGTTCATAAAAATACTCATGCCAGAATCGTTTTGTCTGTGATTGTGCTGCTGCCTGCCAAAGAGGAAGAAGAATTGCTTCGACGCGACGAAAAGCTTCATCTTCGGGAATACTTGTGTCTGTGACTCGGCGCATATTTTTTGCGAGAATTTCGGCATCATCTTGCTTGCTGAGATAGCGGTAATCAGGAAAATCCTTATACTCATGGTGTGCGACGAGTCGGAAAAGAGATTCTTCCAGGTTTGCGCCAGTCACGGAGAGGCCATGAATGAGACCGCGACGGATGGCAGGAGCAAGGCTAATACCAAGCTGCGCTGATGACATAGCTCCTGCTAAGGTCCAGAACATCTTGCCACCGGCATCGATATGATCCATGTAAGCGCGCGTTGCATCACGCGTTGCACGAGCATTGAAATTTTTATAATTCTTCGCAATAAACTCAATCATGGACTTACCTCAATGGTGGCTGAGGGCAGGATCGAACTGCCGACCTGCGGGTTATGAATCCGCCGCTCTAACCATCTGAGCTACCCAGCCATGTGAGTATCCTCACCTATCTTTTTTCTTGCGATCATGCAAGTACTTAATTTTTTTTAGGATGATGTTTTTTTGCGTAAGTTGCGAATTGCACTGACAACTGAATTTGATGCAGTGCAGAATTGGCTATGTGATCCAAGCAAAAGTTCCTCAGTGACATCTTTTCCTGCATCAGCCTTTTGGACGACTTCAGCTGCTGCGACATGAAACTTGGCGTGCTCTGATTTAAGTTCTGTATACTCTGGTATTGTTGCGTGGGTTTTTCCTTCACCATGGATCCATTTGCCGAGTGGGCATCTGTCATCATGCATAATTTCTTCAGGTTTTAAGGAGCCGTCTGGTTTACGTAAATAGGTAGACAGCTTCATTTTCCATGCCGTATGGGCCATAATTGCTTCATCAAAATTCATTATTTGTTCCCCCGTCCCTGAGCGTACGTCTATTTTGCTACCATGTCGATGTTCTTTTTTGGTAGCACATTGCTATGTATCCTCAACCAGGACCCACAGGAGGGCGGCTTATACGCTCTGTGATTGCTTTTTGTCGCAATCAGAAGCTTGATTTTTATAATTCGCATATCCTTATTGCAGTTTCTGGGGGAGCAGACTCCGTCGCCCTCGCACATCTTCTCGTGCATTATGGGAGACGCTTGATCCCAAGAAGCCGTATCACGCTTCTCCATATTCATCATGGTTGGAGAGAGGATGCTGATAAAGATGTGAATTTTGTGAAGGATCTTGCTTCTACGTGGGGAGTGCCCATTATTCTGAGGACTGTTGAGCCTCCAAGTGAATCATGGCAGGGGAAGAGCTGGGAAGCTGAGGCGCGTCAAAGGCGTCTTTCAGTTTTTCAGGAGGAATCAAAGGGAGGGTATGTCCTTACAGCTCATCACGCAGACGATCTGGCAGAGACAGTGCTTTGGCGGCTGTGTACTGGAGCTTTTGACCATCTCGGTGGTATAGCAAGTCGGTATGGTATTCAATTGCGTCCCTTCCTGACGCAACGGAAGAAAGATCTTTTGCAGTACCTTCGAGAAGAAGGTCAGAGCTACCGAGAAGATAGTACAAATCATGATGTACGATTCTTGCGTTCAAGAATGCGGCAGCATGTTATGCCTGAGCTCGAGTGCCTTTTTCCCCAGGTGATTCGCGCACTGGGTCAGTTTGCATTATTGCACAAAAAGGAGCCGTGAGAGCGGTTTGCCTTTGCGCGGAGGTTTATGGTAATGTATAGAAATCTGAGAGGTTTTTTTTCATGAAGTCATCGCATAAAACCGTTGCCCTTTGGGTGGTGATGATCCTTCTCTGCGCAACGCTTTTTAAGGCGTTTGAAGGGGGTCCATATCATCGCCACGAGATTAAGTTTAGTGAATTTATTCGCCTTGTCAAAGAGGGAAAAGTCGCTGAGGTTACGTTTCGGTCTGACAACCAGATTGTTGGACTTTTAAAAGAGCCAGGCGCAGATCATCAAAAAGTTTTTGAAACTATTGGCAGTACGGATAATGCAAAGGTTTTTGAAATTTTGGAAAAAAACAATATTATCCCTAATTATGAGCGTGCAGAAAAAACGCCTGTATGGCAGCAGGCGGCTATTTCTTGGATACCAATGCTCTTTGTTTTAGGGCTTCTTCTTTTTTTTCTACGTCAAATGCAGATTGGTGGTGGCAAGGCTATGTCATTTGGCAAGAGCCGTGCACGAATGATGCAGGACAGCACACAGAAGGTGACATTTAAGGATGTCGCTGGAGCAGATGAAGCAAAATCTGAGCTGGTTGAGATTATTGAATTTTTGAAAGACCCTAAAAAGTTCTCACGTCTTGGTGGCCGAATACCTAAGGGCGTTTTGATGATGGGGCCTCCTGGTAATGGAAAAACACTTTTAGCTAAAGCTGTCGCTGGTGAAGCAGGAGTGCCATTTTTCTCGATTTCTGGATCTGACTTTGTTGAAATGTTTGTTGGCGTAGGTGCGTCGCGGGTGCGTGATCTTTTTGAGCAGGGGAAGAAGCATGCACCTTGTATTGTTTTTATCGATGAAATTGATGCAGTAGGTCGACATCGTGGTGCCGGTCTTGGTGGTGGGCATGATGAGCGTGAGCAGACATTGAATCAGCTGCTTGTTGAGATGGATGGATTTGAGTCAAATGAAGGTGTGATTTTGATCGCTGCAACGAATCGTCCGGATGTACTTGATCCTGCGCTTATGCGTCCTGGACGCTTTGATCGGAGAGTGACAGTTTCGCCTCCTGATGTGAAGGGTAGGGAGGAGATACTTAAAGTCCATACGCGTAAAACACCACTTTCTTCCGATGTTGATCTTAATGTTATAGCGCGTGGAACGCCTGGCTTTTCGGGTGCAGATCTCCAGAATCTCGTCAATGAGGCAGCACTTGTTGCAGCTCGTGAAAACAAGGCTTATCTTGAGATGGTTGATTTTGAGTATGCAAAAGACAAGGTCCTTATGGGTGCGGAACGTAGAAGTATGGTTATCTCAGATACAGAGAAGAAGACAACCGCGTACCATGAGGCAGGGCATGCTTTGGTGGGTATATCCTTACCGGGTATGGACCCTATTCATAAAGTTACTATCATCCCTCGTGGGAGAGCGTTGGGGATCACGCAAACCTTGCCTTTAGAAGATCGTTTGAGTCTTACGCTTGAGAAGGCGGAAAATTCAATAGCATTCCTTATGGGTGGGCGCGTTGCTGAAGAGCTTATATTCCAGCATAAGACAACTGGAGCCGGTAATGATATTGAGAGGGCGTCTGATCTTGCGCGTCGCATGGTATGCGAATGGGGAATGAGTGAAGTTTTGGGGCCTATGACCTTTGGACGTAAGGATGAAGCAATTTTCCTTGGTCGAGAAATAGCTCAAAGTCGGGCTTACTCTGAAGAAACAGCGCAGACAATCGATCGTGAGGTGCGTTCTTTGATTGACCGTAATTATAAAAAGGCACGTAGCATTCTCACTGAGAAATTAAGCATCTTGCATGCGCTGGCAAGTGCACTCCTTGAATATGAAACTCTTGAGGGTCATGAAATAGATGCGATAATGCGTGGTGAAACATTAGCGCGACCTCAAGCAGTTGGGGCTATTCCGCTGCCAGTATGAAAAGAACACTTTTTGGGACTGATGGTATTCGAGGACTAGCGAATGTTTGGCCTATGACAGGCGAAGTTGTGATGGCTGTTGGTCGTGCTGTAGCACACGTCCTCAGACTTCATCCTGAGGCCTTTGTGCGTTCGCTACCAGTAGGATTGAAGCCACTTGAGTCATCGCGGCCTATTAGGCGAGCACGTATTGTTGTAGGTAAAGATACGCGCTTGTCTGGCTATATGTTTGAGCAGGCGCTTGCATCGGGTATCTGCTCGATGGGCGCAGATGTATTGTTTATTGGACCACTATCAACGCCAGGCGTAGCGTTTGTTACGCAAAGTATGAGAGCTGATGCAGGGGTCATGATTTCTGCCTCTCATAATTCCTATCAAGACAATGGCATGAAGATCTTTTCAGCAGATGGATTTAAACTTCCTGATGCATTAGAGCAAGAGATAGAGAATTTGGTATTTTCTGAAACACTAGCGGCAATTCGTCCAACACATGATTGTGTAGGGAAGGCAACGCGTATTGATGACATCCATGGGCGTTATGTTGTCTTTTTGAAAAGTCTGTTCCCGAAACATCTTGACCTTTTAGGTATGCGTATTGTGCTTGATTGTGCCAATGGAGCGGCCTATAAGGTAGCCCCTCTTGTTTTTGAAGAGCTTGGAGCTGAGGTTATTCGGAGCGGCGTGTCTCCTGATGGACTCAATATCAATGATAAGTGCGGAGCCTTGCATCCTGAGTCTATGGCAGCCTTGACTGCAAAGTACCGTGCAGATATTGGGATAGCGCTTGATGGTGACGCAGATCGCTGTGTTTTTTCAGATGAAAATGGAGATATTGTATCAGGTGATGAAATTCTAGCAATCTGTGCATTGCAGATGCATGAAGCTGGAGAATTAGCGCATAGTGCTATTGTTGCAACGCCCATGTCAAATATGGGGCTGGAAGTTGCGCTCAAGCAACGTTCCATTGAGCTGGTGCGCGCACAAGTAGGGGATCGTTATGTCGTTGGTGCGATGCGAGAGCGAGGGCTTAATTTTGGTGGGGAACAGTCAGGACATTTTGTATTTCTCGATCATGCAACAACCGGGGATGGAATAGTCGCAGCACTCAAAGTATTGGAATATGTTCGTAGGACAAAAAAGCCTCTTTCAGAGCTGAGACGCTGTATCACGCTCTATCCTCAAGTGAAGCATGATATTCAGGTGACGAAAAAAACACCGTTTGATGAGCTTGATGGCGTGACAAATGCCATACGGGATGTTGAGAAGAAGCTTGCGGGGCGGGGTCGCGCTTTTGTCAGATACTCGGGTACGGAACCATTATTGCGTATACTTGTAGAAAGTCCGCATCAAGAAGAAGCTGAAATTTTGGCCGCGTTTTTAGCGGATGTATATTCAAAGTCCATCTAAATAGAGTGCTTATTGACTTCTAGCTTGATTTTTCATGAATGACTAGGTGATCATAGTCGAGTACTTAAAAAAGTGGGTATGCTATTCTTAGCTGGGGGGCATAATACATGTATGTAATTTTATTATTAGCAGGCTTAGCAAGGGCTACAGTGTCTGTCCCTTACACGTTTACAGCTGGGGGCCCAATTTCAGCAAGTCAGATGAATGGTAACTTTAGTTACCTAGCTAGTGCCCTCACCTCTGCCACGAGAACTATCACTATGAGCGTATGGGGTGCAGGAGGGGCTTCGTCATACTACCAAGCAAGTGGTGTCGGTGGTCCTGGGGGCGCTGTTGTAGCTGTTGCGCCTTTGCAGATAGGTCAGATGCTTTATATTGTGGTTGGTTCAGGCGGTATCCATTCTGGAGACCAAAATGGTACAGCAGGAGGATATTCCGGAGTATTTTTAGGAGCAGTAAGTCAAAGTAATGCGATTGTTGTGGCTGGAGGTGGGGGTGGCGCTTCGTTTTTTGCTGCAGGTGGTAATGGAGGTAACCCTGCTGGTGCTGGCCAAGGCGCCTTTCCTGGAGGTGCTGCAACAACGCAAGTCTCTATATGTCAGGAATGGTGTCGCCTCTTGACCACTTAGAATCTAGGGGCGGAAAAGAGATAAAACCATATGGCACAGCCAAAGTATTCCGAAGCATTCAAAAAATCTGTTGTTCAAAAACTTCTAACCAGGGGGACCCA
>CAIUGE010000052.1 GCA_903898645.1 Oligoflexia bacterium
AAAGTTCTAGAGGAAATTCAGAAGAATCCTATGACGAAGAGCGCTATTGCTATTTTTGATGCATTCAGTCTGCCGATTGGCCCTGAGCTTAGCCGATTAGCTCAAAGCTAAGCAACAGCACCCAAACGAACGGTTACGCTTGATGTGAGAGAGGGTGGGTGTTACAGTGCTGGTCGGGAGATGATAGTAAATCATGTATATTCTTAATAAAGTACTGTTTACCAAGATGATGACGCAATTTTTAATATTGCTATTATTCTTTTTTGTATTCTCGGCACATGCGACTTCAGTCGCCTTGCCATATACTTTTACAGCCGGGAGTCCGATATCGGCAAGTCAGATGATGGGTAATTTTTCATCTATCACAAGCGCTCTTTCAAGTACAGTGAGTAGTCCTTGGGTGGCGAGTTCTTCGAATATCTATTTCAATACCGGGTCGGTCGGGATAGGGAGTTCAGCACCTGTGTATAAGTTAGATGTGAACGGGAGTGTGAATGCAACTTCCTTTGTGGGTAGTGGAAGTGGAATTCAGCTTCCATTTTTTCTTGTAACTTGTAATAGTGCTCAATCATTTGCTGCGAATACATGGATTCCTGTTAATTATAATTATGCAATAAAAGATACTTTAAATGCATTCAATACAGCGACGTCTCAATATAAACCACAAATTGCTGGATATTATAGTGTTCGCGCGAGTTTATTGGCACTTACATCTAACTTGGCAAATACGGCGACATTTTTTGTCATTTATAAAAATGGATCTGAATTTGGAGGTGGTCCTGGGATGTATAGCGGCATCGCAGATTCATCAGGTCGTGTGTCTATGCATGCAGCAGGTACGGTTTATTTAAATGGCAGTTCTGACTACATAGATGTTAGGGTTTATTTTGCTCAGGCGGCGACCATTTATAGTGTGGGTCTATATTTGCAGTATCAGGAATTTTCAGGGCATTTAATATATGCAGGTGGCCCTTAGTTTGTGCTTGATGTATTTATTTTATACGACAAAATAACGTATAAAGTTGCTTGTATCCAGCAGATTTTTTCAGTAATATTTTTGGTTGTCCATGAAGAGTCATTCTATTGTTCGTTGGGTCGCGTCATAGCTCGGGATTCTGGGGGGTATGGCAGGAGTAGTGGCTCTCTATATGAGTGGATGTTAGGAGTTTGCTATTCACTCTCTCTCAAGGCCTTGATAGGTGGGGGCATGTGTGGCATCTTGGATTCCATGATATCGCTTTTATTGTCTTTATGCGGAATCATTGCTTGTATCAGGTAGCTCAGGCGAGTGTTTTTGACAGTGCGAGCTTTGACCGAGTTGTTATTATGTCTGACAGCGGCAAGATCTACGTTGAGCAGAGTGTTTCGGCGGAGGTTGAAGCGCGCAGGGATGCTGACTGGTCCGAGGAAGGCTGCCTTTTGGTATCTGAAGTTTCTAAGAGGGAATTAAGGCTTAAGAGTACAAAACGTACTGGAGCAGATAAGGCTCGTTGTTGGGCGGAGTGGAAGATCAAAGTGCCTGGCGCTAAGAGTATCTCCATTGCTGCGGGTGCAGCTGATATTTTTGCTGACCGGATGACTGAACCTTTTCAGGTGGCTTTAGGTGCCGGTGACGTTCATATCAACGCCGATTTAAAAGATCTGGATATTTCTGGCGGTGCAATGAAAGTTCAGGCTCGTGGAAAAATAGAAAAGTGTTCTATTTCGCTAGGGAAAGGCGATCTCAGTATGATGTTTGAAAAGACAGATAGGAGAACACTTCGACATGTCGACTTGAATGTCGCGAGTGGTTCCGTAAAGATTCAAATGCCGTCTGATTTGAAAATTCACTATTCTGTCGGCAGCACCATGGTGTCGCATGTGCGCTCTGATTTTGTGAATCTTGGTACAGGTGAGGCGCTTGATTTTCACTTGGATCTTTCTATCGCAGTGGGTACGGCTGAGCTTAAGAAGTTCTAGCGCCTGCGTTTTTCCATGTAGCGGATGTCTGTGACAAGCGGGTGTTTGGAGCCTTCATTCAGCTTGTCGAGGAGCTGGCGCTTGCGGATGAGGAGTTCTGCAAGCCATGCCGGGTGATCAACATCGACTAGCAGGATGGAGCCTTGGATAGCAAGGGCTTGGGCATGCTTGGCTATCAGGTCACCGACAGTTTCCTTCCATCGGCTGAGGATCATAGCTTCGTTCATTCTTTTCCCGAACTGGGGATACTTAGCTTGCGCTTTTTGGAGGATACTAAAAAGGCTGTGCATACGGATGCATTCTACGCTACATCTAGGTCCATGTCCCGAGTATTGTTTTTATTGATCTTGCAGGGTTGCGGCTATAGCTTCCAGCATGGGGGGCCAAGTCCGCTTAAAGAGCAGGGCGTCGAGCGTCTCTATATCCAGCGTGTGCAGAATCAGAGCATGGTCCCAGGACTTGAGATGCAGCTTTTGAATGAGATGCAGCGGGTTATACTTATTCATAAGAAGATTACATTGGTGCAAAGCATCGAGCAGGCCGATGCTGTGCTGATGACGAATATTGAAACTGCTGAGTATGGGTCAATTGCTGGGACAAATGTGGAGAGTTTGACGCCAACGACACCTGCCTACAATATGACCGGGGCTTATGTGATTTCAACACAGTATCAGGCACAGTTTGTCTGTAATTTTGCATTGCATCATAGAAAATCAGGAAAAATACTTTGGTCAAACCAGTTGGTCCAGCTTGCTCCATTTCCTGGTGCTAATCAGCGAGAGGTGCCTGGCACGACATCATTGCTGATCAATCAAAGTGAATTTGGCAGGACGCTCACCGACCTCATGCGTACCATGGTGAATGATATGCATGAGTCGATGCTAGCTCTTTTTTAGATAGTTTTAGCGCGTCGTGTAAGGCGGCTGATTTTTCGTGCAGCGCGTTTTTTTGGAATTGCGCCTTTGCTGGCAGCACGGGAGAGTGCCTGCACAGCGAGAGGGTAAGCGACTTTTAAAAGTTCCTTATTCTTCGCAATGATTGCATCGATTACACCACGCAGTGCTGTTTTGGTAGCACTTTTAACTGACTTATTTTTTAACTGTCTTTTAACCGCTTGCTTTGCGCGTTTTGTGGAACTCCGAGTGTTCGCCATGAGTCATCCTTTCTTTCTCACCAATTATAGGTTCTTGGGCACTATAGCAAAGATTCCAGCCACCTGATACGTATTTTCGCATAGAAAGAGAGGATTGCCTGGGGGTGCTATTCAATAAGGGAATTAGGAGCAGTCTCGTATTCGTCAAATGAGTTGGGGGCGGTATAAAATGTCTGGTCATCTTGAGAGAGGTTGTTGCGCTGCTCATATGATTGCAAAGTGAGAACATATTTGTTCTCTTTATATTGCGCATAAGGCGGTGCTATGTCCTCTTGAGCGGACCATTCGCCAAAAATGTCGTCATTGGGGCTGTCGTCGCCAAAAATGTCGTTGTTGAGGCTGTCGTCGTCGGAATTGTCGTTGTCGGAAAATGCAGAAGAATGTAGGAGCGAGGGTGCCTCTTTTGTTGTGGAAGGATATTGATCTGGAAGCCTTCTTGGCTGAGGTATAGCGATAGCGGAAGAAAGGTGGCATCTTGTTGGGCGGGGTGTCCCTTTTCTTGTGCATATCTTTATGTCCCTTGTCTTGTTATTGGGTATTGCTTCTTCTTTTATTACGCAAAGATTAGTGAGTGTTTGGTTGGGGATAATGGTGCATGCGATACCTCCAACTGAGATCGAGTTTCTCCTGCTTACTGCTTTTTGAAAAGTCCCTATGAAAGAGTCTGGATGCAACTGCTTCGCAGCAGTGGGGTATAGTCTGCAGACGCATTCAAAGGGTTCTAACGTTGCAGATGCTTGAGTAATAAATAAGCAAAAACAGTAGATAAAACGGTGCATGGTCTTTGTTGTCATATTGCAACTTATTCGTTTACATCAAGATATGTTTTTTGCAACTGAGGAGTATCTATGCGTCTTCTTCCTGATGGCATAGCAATATTTCGTTGTTGATTCGTGAAAGAATATCTGATGACCAAGAATTTTTTGTTATCTTGCTCTTCTTCAGCGTCTTCTGACCCTTCGGTATAATTTTTGAAGGCGTTGGAGCCACGTATTGTTCTTTCCAGACACACTATATTGAGGATTGGGCCACGACTTTGTGCATCGACTTCCAATTTGTTTATAGCAATCTGTGCAGCGCATTGCAAGACTTCTATGGATACCTCTCTATCGTCTTCTAGGTATGGATCTGAGTCGGATGTCTCTATAAAATAGGCTAGACAAGAGAGAGGGTCCTTGTCTTCCATGCCATCAGCTGGTTGAAGATACCAGTCGTGAAAAGTAGGTTCTATCTGTACAGCAGGAAAACTATAAAATCTATCGTTACGGTCTCTCATCTCTTGAAGCAGCTTGGCACGAAATGCAGGGTCGTTTTGGACGCGGTCCTTAAATAGACTTAATTCTTCTGTGTTTTTCTCTCTCTGATCTGGTGTGACTCGGCTAGTATCGAATCTCCGTTGACCATCTTCAAAGGCAGTTGGTACAGGGTTGTCACCTTGATCGCCTTGAAGGCCAGCTGTGTGTGCAGGTTGGATAAGATATATGCCAAGAAAAAGTTGAATAAAAAGGTGCATGATCTTCATCTCCTGAATGGTGTTTATAGCTGACGCAATGAGCCGCCCGGCATTGGAGACACGGAAAGAATTGTATGGTTTGCGGCACAGAAGAGGAATGAGCCAAAGTGAATTGAGGTAGGGGTACTGCACCGTGTTTGTTTTCATTATGTCGCACAGCATACAGCATAATGAAGTAGATGTCTACTCCTGAGAGTTGATTTTCTTGCATGAGGGGGTGCGATGTTCCAGAATGTACCGTGATGCTATTTTTTCTCATGGTGATACAGGTACAGGCAGCTTGGGAGCGAAATTATGATATGTTTCGAACAGATTACCCTAAGGGTGCCTTCTGTACTGCAATTGCTGGCGCATGCGCCTCTGACCATAACCCAGAAAATGCATTCTTCCAAAATCCAGCAGCTCTTGCATTCGGTAATGAGGAGCATGAGCTCTACTATGACGCAGACTTTAACCCTCACGATGAGATTGAGCCAGGTATGCAGACATCGGACCAGGTAGGTGGTTTGATTGCTATGGCGGGTTTGGGGTATTTTTGGAAGCGATTTGGGTTGGGTGTCTCCTATGTGCTCCGTCAGAGCACAGTGACATCACCGTCGTCCGCACTTGTTGATGACCAAGGAGGTTTGCATAGCCTTAAAGCCCAGTCAGCAGGCTATACGTCTCTAATAACTGTCCCGATGGGGGTGCGTATCCATGAAAATTGGTCAGTTGGGCTCAGTTTTGTTGGCCTCTACTATCAGGAAACGCTTGCTATCACAACGCCTGATGGTCAAAAACTGGCCAGCCCTGTGAGCTCAGGATTTCCGTCTATGGGTTTAACGGTTGGGACCATCTACCAGCCACTTCAGTCGTTGCGTCTTGGTGCATGGATGCGGCTCCCTATTGCTCTTGCGATTAATCAGGGGTTTTCTTATACCTATGCCGGCAATAGTATCAATTACAGTGAACAGTTAACTATGTGGCAACCTTACCTCTCTGGAGTAGGTGCATCTATGCTTCTCTCGCGCCACCAGACTCTTTTTGTTGATCTTTATTTCATCGGGACAACGCAGTATGGCTTTTTGCGAACACTTGATTTTTTTGATGACACGGTGCTAGGTCGAGAGCTCCTTGAAAAAGGCCATTTGATGGTGATTGAACCTCATCTTGCATATAAAATTGAAATAGGTCGAGG
This sequence comes from Oligoflexia bacterium, assembly GCA_903898645.1. Classification (GTDB taxonomy): domain Bacteria; phylum Bdellovibrionota; class UBA1018; order UBA1018; family UBA1018; genus CAIUGE01. The sequence goes on from CAIUGE010000052.1 coordinate 5,803, forward strand.
GGCGGTCTCCTTTGGCGGTTACTATGAGTCTGCTCGTGTTGGGGGAGAAAAGAATCATATTCATGCTGCTTTTGGTGTGAGTTACCACTTTTCGTTTGCTGAAATACAAGGAGCTTTTGATGTCGCAGAAGACTTTCGGTCTTTTCAAGTATCTATGCGTAAGTTTTAGTCTTGCCTGTGCGCCTTCTCCAAGTAGGTCTCCAGAATCGGTTGTGCTCTATGGTTTTTCTTCTGATATCCCGTCAGGTAGGCTCGAAGTCTATACACTGGATCGCCATGGAGTACCGACGTTCGCAGTTTCAGCGCCACTTGATGCCGGGGGCTTGTTTAACGTTATATCGCCTGCAAGTCCCTATGGACTTGAGCTTCGAGCAATTGGTCCAATCATTGATCCAGTGAGCAAAAAGAGTCTTGCAGGAGCGACGCTCCATGCCCGCGTCTCAGTGTATGAGGAGCAACGGGTAGCAGTTTTTATTAATGCCTTGGATGAGATTGCTTATAGCCGCTGCTTGGCACTTCAAGGTGCATTTCCTGAGCGTCCAGCTATTTTGGCAGCCAATCGGCAGACCTTGGGACTTGTTAGTGGTATTGGCGCGCCGCTTGATGCCAATGACGGTCCGAGCTTCCTGATGCCACTTGCAAGTGCTGGAAAAGCAACTGACATCACAGCTGTGGCGCCCATCATTGGTGATCCAAAAAGTGCAAATAGCATGATTGCGTCGATGCTTCAGGCATTTGCCTATCTGTCAGAAGTAGCGCAATCAAATGCCAATTATTTGACTGTTATTCAAGCGTTGGCACAGGATTTTAGTAATGGGGCGCTTGATGGTATCGATAATGCAGGCAATGCAGTCATGTTGGGGAACGTCAGTGCACCTTCGTCTGCGGCTGCATGGCAAACGTTGCTCATAAGTGCCATAGCTAAGACGAAGGGTTCGGTGACGCCAAATGCATCTCCAGCTCTTACTGTTGTTGAAGATAATGGTACTATCCCAATGGCGCAATCTGCCTCGGCAAGTCAAAATGGTGGTGCAGCTGCGTTTTGTAGCTGCCAGTTCCAAGGTGCCTGCCAAGATTTTACTGGAAGTATCTATGCAACGCTCTGCGCTGATTTGCTTGATACATGTATCAGTCGTGCTGTAGGTGCGGTGTTCCAGACTGGGTCCTGTCCGACCATGGGGAAGAAGAATGTGCCTGTGAGTATGGGTCAGAACACGAGTGTGCTCTATTTTGAGGATTCCGCAGATCCAGTGAAGGTGCAGAGCCTTATGTAAAGCATAGGGGCTGTCGAAGTAGAAGTATGAATCGTTTATTGTATATGACCATACTGGTGCAATGTGGTGTGACATATGCGTGGGGGCATATGAATTGTGATGACAAGTATCTTGCGCCTTATCACAAAAAGCTGTCTATGCTGCAAGAGCAGATTAAAGAGATAAACGTTTCTAATGAATCGATTTTCATGTTCAGGTAGTACAATGATGTTTTGGCTGGTTATTCCGAGCTCAAAGAGCTAGTTAATGACGGAAAGCAATGGGGGTGCTTTGCTGTTCATCATACAGATGTTTCGAGTGATTTTGCAACAATAAACAAAGAAATCCGATTTTTATACACAAACTTATCATCCATGCACAGGTCAAGTGCAGCTTCTAGATGCAGTGGGACGCATCGAAATAGGGTGATAGGCGCTGCTTTCAGTAATATGTTACAGTTTTTTGCACCGAGGGGGTCTGCGGTTCATAATGTGCCTTGATTTCAGAATGGTTCTTGCTGAAGAAATCTCTTGCAGCTTTTTTTACCTACAGAAAGAATACTAAGAAGTGCATACTTGATGCAAACAAAAACTTGTTGTGAGTTTTTTATGGTCACGTACCAAGTGTGAAAGACTTTTTGAGCTAATGCAAAGCTAAACTATTGAGATGAGTGTCATTGATTCAAGGAGTTATTCTCTTTTTCAGTCAGTCCGAGCATGTCCCATTTTTAGTTGATGCTAAGTTTTATAGTAGCTCCCACATCCATATTCATGCGGCCAAAGAGACCCATTCCTGATTCTGTCTTTCTCTCTCCAGCTCGATATTTTCGATCACCTCTTTGATTTGTCGG
>CAIUGE010000053.1 GCA_903898645.1 Oligoflexia bacterium
CCGACAAATCAAAGAGGTGATCGAAAATATCGAGCTGGAGAGAGAAAGACAGAATCAGGAATGGGTCTCTTTGGCCGCATGAATATGGATGTGGGAGCTACTATAAAACTTAGCATCAACTAAAAATGGGACATGCTCCATGCATGGTGGCTGAGTGCTAGTAAGATCGGTAAATATTTTTGATATGCCCAAGTAGAGTGCATGATGTATTTTTGTCAATTCTCAGTAAAGCGTTGTACTTCTAATAGCAGATTTTGCGCTGTCTGCGCGGCGGAGAGTGCACAATCTAGAAACAAAGCCCTGTCACTTGCGTGTTTTGCATTTCGCGTGTTTTGAGCAGCCTGAGCACTATCCTCAGCAGCTATGCTAGCATTTTGGAGGATAGTTTCGGTGCCCTCAATAGCAAGGATAAAAATAGCATGGAAGGCATTATAAGCTTCCTGGGCGGCCTTATTGGCCTTCTCGATATCTTCACGCCTGTTAGTGGCAGCAGTATCCCGATAGTTTTTTAGACTGGGGGGTTCGGTGATAGCAGGAATTCCGCGGTCAGGTGGGGTAGATGGCTTTTCTTGCATCATAGACAATGCGTAGTTACTTAATAATAATAAAATGACTACATGCTTCACAAGTATTTCTCCATGTTTATATGAACCGACAATTTATACACCATTGCGGGGGGGTGAGTCAACACTCGAGAGTGTAAGGAATGTATTTTCGTGCATCTTTGACAAGAGGAGTAGGCCTGTGCCAACTTATGACGGTGAAAAAGACTCGATGCCTTCTTCTACGTTTAAGTAGCTTTGGTGATGTTGTGTTAGCCAGTGCTGCACTTGCAGCTCTCCCTTCTGATACCCATGAAGTGGTCTGGGTCATTGCATCAAGGTTTCAAGGTTTGCTACAGGCACATCCGTCCGGTGTGAGGGTTATTCCTTTTGATTCTCGTGATGGATTCTTTGGGTGGTACCAGCTCTGTCGTACGCTGTGGAATGAAAGATTCGATATTGTTTTTGATCTTCATGGTAGTTTGAGAACTCGTATTTTACGTATCTTATTTCGCCTATGGTCCCTCAAAGACCGACGTTCCTATACGCTTAAGCTACTCCCGAAACAACGCTTGCGAGAACTGTGCGTTCTCGTTTTCAAAGGTTTGGTACCAAAAAGATGCTGGCCAACTCCCTGGGTAGAGCGATATGCGTTAGGCATAGCCCACGCCCGTCCTGATTTTACTTTCTATCGCCTGAACCAAGCTGAGCGTCTTGTAGCGCTGATGCCAAGCTCGCGATGGCCACAAAAAGCTTGGTCAACTGCTTCCTATGTCGAATGTATAAGACTTTTGCCTTGTCCAGTTATAGTGCTTGGCACAAAAGAAGATAGGGCATCGCACGTACTTTGTCAGGCGCTTGATCAGGCATCCATTCCTTACATTCATGGCATAACCCAGTCAGTGCCCGAACTTATTGCTATGCTATCACGTACAGCCCTCTATGTCGGAAGTGATACTGGGATTGCTCATCTCGCAGAAGCCATGGGGATACCTGTTTTCGTGCTTTTTGGGCCGACGCATCCTATGCTTGGATTTGGTCCATGGCGGACAGAAAGTCAAAGCCTCGGGAGTCCGCTAGGTTGCAGGCCTTGCAGTAAGTCGGGTCGTATTTGTTTTCGTTTCTGGGATAAGCGTGCATGCTTAAAGCGCTTAGAACCTAAGGAGGTGGCTGCACGTGTTATTCATCATCTGGCTCAGTAGGTTTCTTGCGCGATGGAGGGTCGCTTTACCTTCGTGGCGTTGTCATCAGTCAGTTTGGCTGCATGCGGCAAGCGCAGGAGAATTGGAGTCTCTGTGGCCTCTCGTTTCACATTTTCCACAGGTCATCGTGACTGTTATGAGCCCATCGGGACGTCTCCAATTACAGCAATTAGCCAATGAGCAGCACGGCATAATGCATTACCAGGGCTTTTTGGAGGGTTCATGGGGGAAACTCTTTGATGCAGTCCAGCCTTCCTTTTTCCTTACTGTAAAATATGAGGCGTGGCCCGAGCTTTGGGCATCTCTTGCAGAGCGCAAAATCCCTCTTTTTATTTTAGGTGCGAGGATTCGACCATCACTCAGATGGATAAAACGACTTTTGCCTTCACATTTGATTCCAAAGATCACATTTCTAACAAGTGATGATGAGACTAAGGATTTAGCGGCACTTTTCCCTCAAGCTCAGTTTCATCAAGTAGGTGATCCCAGATGGGACCGTGTGCAAGCGCGGCGCTTCAAGGGTCACCCTCGGGCCAAGGAGTTCCTTTCTTTTCTTCAAGGACGCAAGGTAGCTATTTTGGGTAGTACTTGGCCTGAGGATCTGCAGCTGTGGGCGCAATGGCTTAAAAAGCAGCAGAGCACAACAGATGGGAGTGTATGGCTTGTTGTGCCTCATGCATCTTATGCTGGTTCTTTGCCATGCACAAAAGGGAGGGAGCCATTTTATGCACCTGTTCTTTGTGTGAATGAAGTGGGCTTTTTAGCTGAGCTCTATGCTGCAGCTGAGTGGGCATATATTGGAGGGGGGTTTACAGCGGGGGTTCATAGTTGTCTTGAGCCTGCACTTTATGGGATACGTGTTGCCTGTGGACCATACCGTGCTGAGAGTTTTTCTGAAATTGCTCAGTTGAAAAAACGCGGTCAGCTAACTATTGTTCGTAATGCTGAAGAGATTGGGGGGTTTTTGAGTCAACAGAAATCTACATTTGCTATGAACGAGTTTTTTGGTGCAACTAATCGCGTCCTTGACGTTTTGGGTGATACGTATGCGTCTTCGTGATCAGTATGACTGGGTGACCTTAGGTTGGCATCCACATGCACTTTTGAGTGCTATCTATGCAGCCCGATTAGGGCTTTCTGTACTGATCCTTCCACTAGGCTCTTTACGGGAACGATTAGAGGATCATGATGGACTTTTAGGTGTGAGGATTCTTGACCCTGAGAGTTCCCTTGTAACTGAAATGCACGGTGCATTAAGTGGTATTTTTGCCCTTTGTGGTATCCCTATGGCATCTCATGAGGGGGACCCTCAGTGGAGCAATATTCTATCATCTTTTGATATGCGCCAAGCGCGAGAATCAGAATATCACGTACCATATCCAGGAGGTATGCACGCTTATCGCGCTATGCTCCTCGAGCAAGCAAGAAGCATAGGTGTGCACGTACCGCGTGATGTTGAATGCTTTCGTATTTTTACTCAAAGACGTCGTTTTGTTGGTGTGCAAACGACTGGGAGTGGACACGTGATTGAGGTTAGTGCAGGTATTCTGGGTGCTGCTCACAGCGAATACTACGCGCGCTTATCCAAAAAACCATGTAAGAGTCTTCTTCCTGCGGGATGGGTCATGAGTCTCGCTGTCCAGGTTGATCGTCGTGGTTTGCCTGATCTGTTGCCAAGTACCACCATCATTGATGGGGATCCGCAGCTCACCTGTGAAATCAGGTCTCCTGAAGAGTATGATATTATCAGTGCACGGTCAGCACTTGTGCATTTGCGTGTCCTGATGCCATGGACAGAAATATCGATTGATACACAGTTTCAGAGGCTTGTGGCAGAGCGTATGTTGGGTCGTTTTAGTACGATTGCACCTTCTATTGTAGCTCATGTTGAGGACCTTTATCCTCGATTTGTAACAGCCTCGCATCTCTCGGCAAGACTTCTAGATCGTTTGCACCCGAGTGAGGAATTTCACAAGATCTATGGTTTTCGCTCTCTTGATCTTGTGCCTGAGAATATGCGTGTGTATACAAAAGGCTATACCCCGACGAGTCTTGGTCTTGATAACTTCTTCATAGCGTCCCATGAGGTGCTCCCTGAATACGGTCAGATGGGGGCGCTCCTTGGGGCGGTTCGAGCTTTTGATTATCTACGTAGTTTATGCGCATCATAATTATTCACCAAGTGCGATTACCGGCCACCCACTATGGTGGATCTGAGCGCATCACAGCGCTCCTTGCGCGGGGTCTTCAGGCACTAGGTCACGACGTGACAATCGTTTGTGCTGAAGGGAGTATTCCAGGAGTACCTTGCGTGGCTCTGGACTCTGCTGATGCTCTTGATTACGCCTGCCGCAACGCCGACATAGTGCATCTCATGGCGCCTCTTTCGCCAGAGCTTTTGCAGCGGATCCATGTGCCTCTCTTACTAACAGTGCACGGCAATGGTAAACCAGGGGAGGAATATCCACCTTACGCTGTTTTCTTAAGTAAAAATCATGCTCTACGTCACGGTCACACACATTTTGTCTATAATGGATTAGATCCAGATGCCTTTGTCATGGCCCAAGAACGTCAAAATTACTATGCGTTTTTATCAAAAACGAGTTGGCGCGTTAAAAATCTTTCCGGTGCCATGGCTATTGCGCGCCAAGCAGGTGTTTCGCTCCATATTGCAGGTGGGAATCGGCCACTTTGGGCACATCTCCGTGCCAAACTTAGCGGTTTCGTTTGGCATGGACCTGTCGATGATAGTGCAAAGAAAGATCTTCTCAGTCACGCGCGCGGTCTTCTTTTCCCTATTCTTTGGGAAGAGCCTTTTGGGCTCGTTATGGTTGAAGCTATGATGTCTGGGTGCCCAGTCTTTGCGTCTCGTCTCGGCTCTGTGCCTGAAATTGTAGGACCCGATGCTGGTTGTATTCTTGATCCTCCAGGCGATTATGAGCCTTGGGTACAAGTGCTTAAAAAGAAGTTTGATCCTCTCAAATGCCGTACCTATGCCGTAGATCGCTTTCACTACATGCAGATGGCGCGCCAGTACGATGTGCTTTATCGGCGACTTATGGCAGGGTCTTTATTCTAGTGTCTTGAGTATTTTTTAAAATAAGCACGAAGTTGCAGGTGGGTGAGCGCAACTGAACCCCTGCTTTGCAAAAAAACATCAATATTCAGCCACGCCCATTAAAAATGGCGATTCAATAAGGCTGTCAGATTGATTGTCTGGTGCAATCTTTTACAAAAAACCTATTTGTTTGAGAATTTAAATTTAAACTCCGGGAGCTTGGTATCGTCATTATTGACGATACGAAAGCTAACGTACGTGTACTGAAAGTCCCAAAAGGATTCGCGCCTGTTCCAGTCCTTTTTCATTTTACCGAATTATTGATATTGCAGAATTATTTAGAATAAAAATTCTCCTGGAGTTGCTGAATAAAAGGATTCATAAGTTTCAAATCATCGGTAAAAAAGGTTTTCTGAGTGACTCATAGTCAGCAGCATCAGCGGTATAAAATCTCACCATGAGTTCCATGAGGTCTCCAGGATGGATTTTTAAGTGCATATCAAGTGATCTGATTTGGTCTTGCATGTAGTCTTACTGGCCTTTGTTGGTTGCAAGAATCGGATCACTTTTTAAATAGTTACCTAGGATGTCTTGATCGATAAGCGCAAGTGCAAATTCGATCTGTTTTTTATTGTAGTGCAAATGATCCAGTAAAGACGTCAGCAGGATCGTAGTTGTTCGGTGCTGATGTTCGTGCGATACAGGTTTCCCAAGGTCATGGAATGAGACTACTGTTCTGAGGAGTTTTTTGAGTTCATCTTCTGTCATGCCCAGTGGATGTGATAGTCTTGTTCATGCTTCAGGCGGCACCTGGTCGTTCTCACCCCATCTGCGGCGAACGTCAAGAGAATGTTGCTTAAGGGATTTAGTTTTGTCTGTATTGTCATAACTCATAAGTCTTTTTACGTACGGGGAAGTGCTCTCTAATTCCTCAAAGATGGTATCGTTGTTTGTAAGTGCTCTTTCTGCATACGCGAGGTTCCATAGAAATACAAATAGCATGTATTGTTTCCTTTTTTTAGTGACAATAGTGAATTTTTAAATGCATAGGGGGCTTTATGGAGAGAGCTCTTCGGTAAGGCATGGCGCCTGAACTATAATGATCCTCGGGGTCAGTCTGCATACGAGCAAAGCGACTCAGGAGTATGGGCAGAAAAGCAAAGAAGAGTCCTCTGGAGGTGATAAAACATAATGCGACGCGACAATATATGCGAGCCATGTGCAAATAATGCTCAATGATTTTATCAATAACAAGTTTTTTTAGCGGGCTGAAGAAGTGCGTAAGCCGCAGCATGAGCATGCGCCGTAGAGGTATCGACGCGCCTGTTGAGCTCAGTAAGCGCAGCTCTGGTCTGTGCAGCAATAGATGCGGCATGGCATTCTGTATGGAAGGCTGCGCTATACGCGCGAGCTGTACAGCTTTTTGTTTTTCAGTAAAAATAGGCAGTTCTTATTGGAGGTAAGTTCATGCGTACTCTGCAGAGAGAGTCTTTGGGTAACAGATAGTGCTTAGACCAGGCGTTATCAGATGCTTCTCTGTGCGCATAGAAATGCCAGTTTCTTGGTACTTGGCCTGAGTAGCCATTTATGGTTGGGATACCTTTTTGTAAAGATGCAATCATTGCGGTTTGCTGAAGATGATCTTCTGTATCAGAAGAGTGTGGAGCGATAAGATAAAAGCTTCTGCATGTATCTGGAATGGTGGCGACAACGTGATCAATAATCATTCGATGATTTGCCTTGTTATAGCAGGTGAGATTTTGGCCTTGCTCGAGTATAAGGAGGAGAGCTAGCGAAAATTGTGTCCAATGAGGTATCTTTTGAAAGAATGCAGCGAGAGCAATCATTCCTGGGAAAAGGAACATCATTCCTATACGGCTGACGGCTCTGAGGCCGTTTGCGCCTGGAAAAAACGTATAGACCCAGAGCCACAGATTGCTTCCTCCTTCAAGCCGAGTTGTCAGGAAAATAAGAGTGAGTGCTACAGCAAGCATGATGCGAGTGAGAAAACGCTTTCTGGAGCGCCAGGTGACCCATAATACCATACATGTTGTCGCAAAACCGAAGCCTAAGCAGTTCTCTTGATGCGCCAGGATAGTTCGAAAGAGGGCATTTTGCCATTTGTAAAGCCAGCTTTCCTGTCCTAAGTACAACCAGGATGACCAGACTGGAAGATAAAAAAACACTTCTTGAAAAGATCTGTGTCCAATTTCGCGTTCTGCCAGGAAGTAATGGTAGATCATTGGAGAAAGAAGGAGGAGGGAGCAAAACCCTGCTTGGAGCAAAATACGTCTGCGCTCATGGAGGTACTGGATGAGGAGGGTGCGGTATGAGGGATGAAGGAAACATAAAAGAAGTGCAATGATGAGGCAAAAAACAAAAAACCATCCAAAATAGATACTGGAGTAAAGTTGGAGAACGATGCAAAGACACATGATCCATAGAGCGCGGGGGCTCTGGATGCTCCTGAGGAGTGCCCAGAAAGCGCCGAGGCTCCAAAAATGAGGCAGGAGCTGTAAATGCCCAATTTGGTTTATCCGGATACTGCTAAAAGCAAAGAAATAGGCACCAATTCCGCATGAAAATGGAGAACAATCGAAATTGTTTTTTTAAAAAATAAAAAGCTGCAAAAAAATTCATCAGTGCGACTGTGATCATCCAGAGTTGCACGGAGGTGTCTGGTAAAAATTGCATAGCCCTAAAAAACCAGTAGATGGGAACGACTCCGAAAAGAATATCAGAATAGGCTGAAACATTTTTTGCTGGATAAAATATTGGCATGTCCCAGAAGTTGCTGTGGAGAGGATTCTGGAGGAGCCATCGATAGGAATGTTCAAAAATGTATGTCATATACACGGTATCTCCGGGATCAGCCTGCATAAGAGCAAAGCGACTCAGGAGTATGGGCCGAAAAGTAAAGAAGAGTCCTAGAGAGGCGAAAAAAAATAATGCAACGCGATAAGACATGCGAGCCATGTGCAAATAATGCTCAATCATTTTATCAATAACAAGTTTTTTAGGGGGATGGAGAAATGCGAGCGGCAGCCGCATGGAAAGCCGCAACATAAGCACGAACGGCAGCGCCAGTAGTTGGATTGCTCTCAGTAGCGAAAAAAATGGCATTCTGAAGAGAAGCATCCGTTGCAGCTTCATTATCGGTAATAGCAGTTTCAAGTGCATGAGCTGCAGCACGAGCTGCGGTACGCGCGGCAGTAAGAGCTGATGATCTGCCATCGGTCATATCGCTATCACGCACACGGGCAGCATAGGCGCGAGCATGCGCCGTATAGGTATCGACGCGTCTATTGAGCTCAGTAAGCGCAGCTTTGGTTTGTGCAGTAATAGATGCAGCATGGCCTTCTGTATGGAGGGCTACGCTATACGCGCGAGCTGTACGAGTGATGAGGGAGCGAATCGTGTCTATAAGGACGCTATCAGTCATAAAAGTCGTGTCAAGAGCATACAGAGCAGTCACATCACCGATACCAAGGTTATGAAAAGTGCACGCAGCAGCATATGTGCGAGTATCAGAAGAAATAGCGCAACAGACATGTGTCGCAACAGTCAAAGCAGAGGCATAAGCACGGGCAAGGGTAGCAATAGGATAATCTTCATGATGGGTACGAGAGGCGAGAATCGCAGTAGCAGCGCGGATACGAGCATATATAGTAGCATCAGCAATAGTGCAAAAAATGGCTGTGCCATGAAGGGCATGAGGGACAGAGGCGAGAGTAATGATATGAGGGGTCAGAGCTTGATCGACGTCATGTGTGATGTGCATAGCATCAGCATGAGCATAATCATGGGAAATTACTAGAATGAGGCGATCAGCGCGAGTTGTGGCAAAAAAAGCATCAGTATGAATGCGAGCAGCAGTGCAAGCAGCAACAAGAGCTGCAGCGGCAGCTTCAGCGCGAGCGGTAACTCGTGTGGCAAGAGCGATCTCGGTTTCGTCAGCAGCGAAACTCGTGTGATCTGCAAATGTTATAGCAATGAGAGCGAATCTAAAAAAATGAGAGATTTTCATGGATCTACCACCATCAACTATTCAGGCTGTGATGTAAACTTGAGATTATTGATAGCTCTGCCAAGGCAAGTTTCGGCAAAGATTGATGCATGAGGCTGTTTTAGACGCATATGATCAACATCAGGTGGGTACTGGCTTTTGTGTGCTATCAAACATTTGGAATTTTCTTTTTTCATATTTTTATTCGATTGAGAGAGTACCTATGGTAGAACCCCTCTGGGGGATTCTGTATGCTAGTGCTTGTTGTTTGTTGCCTGTCGTCCATTGCTTATGCCGGAGTGACTCTTCCTTTTAGTTTCACCGCGGGTTCTCCTGTTTCTGCTTCACAGATAAATGCCAATTTCGGTTCATTGAATGCAGCATCGTGGTCACTCAGCAGTTCAAATTTATACTACACTGCAGGCTCTGTTGGTATTGGTTCAAGTGCACCTGGAGCAATGCTCGATGTTGGGGGTTCGATTCGACCTGGATCATCCAGTGTGACATGTTCGGGGGCAACTGAAGGTTTGTTACGGTATAATTCGACCTACCATATTGTGGAGTTTTGTAATGGGACGGCGTGGACGAGTATGAGTCCAATTAAAGCCTACGGGACCTATGTGAGTGGTTCTCTTACGGCAAGCATGAATGTTGCAAGTGTGACAAATCCTCAGACTGGATATTTTTTAGTGACCCTGACAAACGCTTTGCCAAATGCTAATTATGTTGTTTTGGCTTCGAGCCAGCTGGATGCGAATCCATGTTGTGGGCATGATACAAACGAGGCACATTGCACGCTCGCTAAAGGCGCTGCTTTTACAACGACCCAATTTAAAATTAGCTGTCATGCGCTTTATCCTACTCTCGTCGGTAACTACATCAATCCTTTGTTAATTTATTTTGTAGTCATCAGTCAGTAGAGGTAGGTGAGGTTGTCGACATGAACACCTAAGAGCCTCGCTCATGTCCAACTGTTTTTGTTGGTGACTCTTGTGAGTCCCTCGAAGGGTCAGTTACTGAGCGACTCGAATTTGAACTACACAGCAGGCTCTATCAGGAGAGGTTTGAGTACGTCTTTCATCCATAGCGTCGCCTCCTGTTTAGGCGTTTTGGTGAGGATCCGATAGGTAGATATGAGGCGATTTTGGCATGATGAGTCAGCTCAGGCATCAGTTGAGTATATCCTGATGCTTTCTGTTGTTGTGGGTTTTTTTATGACCTTTAGGCGGTTTATTGTGCAGAGGTTCGGTCAGCTTCAGGCGTCTATACAGTCGCAGATCATGCGTAACTTCTCAAGTGACGCGGCGCTCCACCATTACTCCATGTAAGGGTGTAAATTTTTGGAAAAACAAGGTACAAGAAGCAGGGAGGCATTGGAATGCTGAGTATTGAAAGTAAAGACGTTTCTGGACTCCATATTGCGCGCCTGATCCTCGACGATCCAGAGAGTAAGGTTAATGTGTTGGGTGAAAAGGCTATGAGGGCTTTTGACACAGCTCTGCGCACACTTCAAAATATGCATGCTGATGCATGTATTATTGTGTCAGGTAAAGACCATCAATTTATAGCTGGCGCGGATATTCATATGATTGCAAAGATCAGAAAGGCCTCAGAAGGTGAGGCGCTTTCTCGCCAAGGACAAGCGCTCACCTATGTGCTTGAAGATTGTAAAATACCGATTGTTGCTGCCATTGACGGCCCTGCTCTTGGGGGTGGATGTGAGCTTGCATTGGCCTGCAGGGCCATGGTGGCATCTATGCACCCGTCAGTGAAGCTTGGGTTCCCTGAGGTGCAGCTGGGGCTTTTACCGGGCATGGGGGGGTGTATACGGCTGCCACGAAAAGTGGGTCTTGCGGCGGCGCTTGGTATGCTCCTGACTGGCAAAAGGCTTTCTGGTGCACAGGCGCATGCGCTTGGACTTGTTGATGCACTTTTGCCTGCTGAAAATTTTGATGCATCTATTGATGCATGGGTTGTAAAAAACATCGAAAAATTACGTGGATCCCAGCGTTTTGGGAAAAAGCCTCATGGATTTGGGATTATTCCTGGTGCTTTAGGGACGACGCTCGAGCAGTCTTTTTTACGTCATGGTGTTCTCTATAAAGCGCGGAAGGATATTTTAGAGAAGACGCAGGGGCATTACCCAGCACCACTGGAGATACTTCAGGTGTGCTCAGATACCCATGCAGCATTAGGAGAAAGGCTTCAGGGTGAAGCCCGGCAAATTGCATTTACGCGTGAGGCTCGAGGTTTTGGCGCATTGAGTGTCACTGAGGAGTCGCAACATCTCGTTTCCCTGTTCCTTATGACTGAACGGAATAAGCTGCCGTATGAAGGTCGTCCGGTTCAGTATGCAGCTATTCTGGGGGCAGGCGTTATGGGTGGAGGCATCGCTCATCTCCTTGCATGCCACGACATCCAGGTCCGCATGAAGGATCTTGAAAGTCGGGCTTTGAGTATTGGTCTTGAGTCAGCGCATCGGCTTTTTCAAAAAAGTGTCTCGTCACATAAGATGACAGCCAGACAGATGCATCAGAAAATGAACGCAATTGTACCAACGCTCTCCTTTGATGGTTTTATCAAGATGGATGTTGTCATTGAAGCAGTTGTCGAAAATCTTGATGTTAAGAAGATGGCTTTGGCTGAAATTGAATCCTATGTTGATACAACAACGTTTTTGGCGACAAACACTTCTTCGCTATCAGTGTCAGCCATTCAGTCAGACTTGTTGCATCCTGAGCGTCTGGTTGGGATGCATTTTTTTAACCCTGTCCACCGTATGCCGCTTGTTGAGATTATTCGTGGTAAGCAGACAAGTGATGAGGCTGTTGCTGGTATTTTCGCACTTGCAAAGCGTTTAGGTAAGACACCTATAGTTGTTCGAGATTCGCCTGGTTTTTTGGTTAACCGCCTCTTAGTCCCTTATTGCAATGAAGCAGTACAACTTTTTCATGAAGGGGTGAGTGGGATTGATCAAGCGCTCGAGTCTTTTGGGATGCCTATGGGTCCTTTGGCACTTATGGATGAAGTAGGGATAGATATTGGGAATAAGGTAGCGCATGTCTTGGAGGAGGCTTTCGGCGCCCGGATGATGCCATCCAAAAGTGCAGAAAAAATGCTTGAGCTTGGTCGATTGGGCCGCAAATCAGGTAAGGGATTTTACGAGTACCAGCAGGGCGGGGCGCGTACATTTTCTCCTGATATTGAAGATTTGCTTGGAATGACGGTTCAGAAACGGACCATGCCGGCATCTCTCATTATTGAGCGCTGTCTTTTGCTGATGATTCATGAAGCGTTTCTCTGTCTTGAGGAGAAGGTCGTGGCATCGCCTGAAGATATCGATATTGCTATGATCATGGGCACGGGATTCCCAGCATTTCGTGGGGGGCTTTTGCGCTATGCCGATCATTTAGGTTCTGCGCATTGGTGTGCTCGGCTTGAAAAGCTTACGGCTGACTGTGGGCCAAGGTTCCAGCCGTCAGACTCTGTGCGTCAGTTTGCTGATGCAGGCAAAACTTTTTATGTTCCAGACAAAGCTTTTACGTCAATATGATGTGGTTTTGGTTAGGTCTTAAATTGGCGAGGTCACGGCAGGGCTCATTTGTGAGTTTTCTGAGTCTTTTGTCGTTGGTAGGTATGAGTTTTGGGGTAGCGGCCATGCTGGTCGTGCTTTCAGTGATGGATGGATTTGAGGGTATGCTCAAAACTCGTATGATGGGAGCCGATCCTCACGTCACAGTGCGAGGGGTTGATCGAGAAGATTTTGCGCACTTGGTGCCTCCAGACACAGTGATTACAGAAGTTGTGCAAACTGAAGTCCTCTTGCGTGTAGCAAAAAAGGTGTCAGGTGCCATCCTGATGGGGGTGGAGCAGTCTGCCTTGCAAAGGCTTGCGTCTGATCAATCTCCTATGCCTCTTTTTGTCGGTCAGGAGCTTGCACTTACAATGAACCTTGGGGCAGGGGATACAGTAGACGTCATTTCTGTGCTGGATAAAATACCAGGTACTATGTTGCCAAAAATGCATCGGATGCGAGTAACAAGTGTCTATAGCTCAGGCATGCCCGAACAGGAGGCTCTTAGAGTTTTCACTAGTCTTGAGATTGCTCGTGCCTTCACGCATGCGCTGGTTCCAGAGTTTGAAATAAGGCTCAAAGATTTTGATCAGGCGCCTGTTGTAGCAAAGCGGATTCGTGATTTGACGCATGCTGATGCGCAAGATTGGATGCAGCGGAACGCGCATCTTTTTGCCTCATTGCGTTTAGAAAGACGAGCGATGTCGGTTATTTTGGGCTGCATTGTGCTGGTGGCATCATGCAACATTGTGACAACTTTGACGCTTACTGTCCTGGGTAAGAAGCGTGAAATAAGTATTCTTCAGGTCATGGGGGGTAGGCCTCATGACATTGTCAAGGTGTTTCTTGCTCAGGGGCTTAGTATTGGTTCATTTGGTGTCGTGCTGGGGCTTCTTTTGGGGTATGGGATTGCCCTTTTTATCTCCTCTACCTCGTGGATTGCTTTGCCTGATGTATACTATGACCGGACCATACCGGTGACATTTAAGGTGTCTACGTACATCATTATCGGACTGAGTGCCTGGATGATAAGTCTTGTTGCGAGCGTCTATCCTGCGTGGTACGCGCGTAAAATACCACTTTTGGATGGACTCAGGTCCTAATTGGATGGTAGGTTTGACGCTATGCGAGCTTTCCCTCTGCGCGTTGGACTTTTTCTCAAAGAAACATCCTCGTACCTTACTGAGAGTCTTTTTCATGATTTTATGGCTGCCCTGAGAGCAGATGTGCGTCGCCCTCAAGCAGGAGCTTTGCGTATTCAAGCATACTCTTCGCGGATCCTTTCGGCTGCTGGAATTGAGGTCGTCGTTGAAGGTAGAGAGCATCTTTCATGCCTTGATGCAGGCGGCATGATTGTTTCTAATCATACATCTTTTTGGGATGTCTTGCTGATAGCGAATGTCCATGCGACACATTTTATTACCTCAGTTGAGGTGAAGCAGACACCTCTTATTGGGTACTTGGCAGCAGCTGGGGGGTCTTTTTTTGTTGATAGGCGAAACCGTGCGAAGTTGTCCGATGAGATCCCTCAGATTGCAAGGGCTTTGCGTCAGGGTCTAACTATTGGTCTGTTTCCTGAGGGAACCACCTCAGATGGCACAAGCATTCTTCCTTTCAAGCGCTCTCTTTTCCGAAGCCTTAAGACCTGTTCTGTTCCTATTGTTCCACTTGCTATTAGTTTTCAGACACGTGAGGGACAGCCTCTGCCGCTCCATGAAGCGGAACGCATTTTCTACTATGGAGAGCATGTTTTGACGCGTCAGCTTTTGCGTACATTCTTAGGTCAGGGTGTTCGTGCTGTTATGCGTTTTGCTGAGCCATTATTGCCAGAGCAATTTCCTCAGGAGGCGATTCATGAAGATCGACTTCATACCTATCTTTGTGATGAGACGCGTCGTCGTATGCTTGCTCTCCATCAGCCTGTTGTGAGGGAATAATGGATTTTCGTCAACGTGTGCTGAGTCAGTCGTCCGCTCATGATATTGTGCCTAGTTTAGATCTTCATATAGATACGAAGAATTATACTGTCTCCCTCGCGCGCTCCTATAAGGAGCTTTATCAGGCTTTGCGATTGCGGCATGATATTTTCTCTCCAATCATTGATCAGGATCGTCTTGATATTGATCAATTTGATGATGATTCTGATCATTTGATTGTGACTGATAAAAAATCAGGTACAGTTATTGGAAATTACCGTATGCGGCATTCTCAAAAACACCAGACTTTTTATTCTGAAACAGAATTTTCTATGCAAGATTTTTTGAAAATCCAAGACATCAAAGTCGAGCTTGGCCGAGCCTGCGTACATCCTGATTTTCGTAGTAGCTTTGTTATTCCTCTTCTTTGGCGAGGTATGACGACGTACATGCGTCTTTTGAATGCGCGATTTTTATTTGGCTGCTCAAGTGTCCCGCTGCCTGCACCCATTGCCTCATTATGGCAGTATTTGTCGCAGAATGACTATGTGCATAACGAGTATCGTGCAGTGCCCTTTCATTCCTATGAGCAGGTAGCGGAAGGCGTTGTAAGTCTTGATATGTTCCCTTCCTTATTTCTTTCTTATTTGAAATCAGGAGCCAAAGTGCTGGGTCCTCCTGCATATGATGAGCTTTTTAAATGTGTTGATTTTCTTACTCTTCTTGATGCTGAAAAATTATCGCATCATCGAGCAAAACGTTTTTCGATTTCCTAATAAATACCATCATGGTATGTGTAACTTATGAAGCTATTTTTATTGTTTATGCTCTATGCGTTTTCGTCGCCTCTCGTGGCTGTTCGCTGCATGACGGTAGCTCAGGGGCATGACGTTTTTGATTGGGGGTGCCGATTTTCGGCTCTATTGCGCGCAAAGAGATTGCCTTTAGAAGCTTGTCATCAGTCACTATCGTGCGATGTTTCATCAGAAGACTGCAAGGTGCGCGCTCGTTTTGCTGTTCATTTTGTGCTTAAAGATTTGGTGCATTGTTTTGATGATGATCATCGGTTTGACGCACAGTGCATATTAGGGAATTGTACGGACTATGCTCTGTATTGGTCTCAATATGTGTCCATGGGTGATGCTGTGACCATGAGATCGTTTTATCTTCTCTTTCTGGCGCTTGCTGCCGAGGCGGACATACTAGACGATAAGGTACTAGATCCCTGTCAGCTGCGTCTTTTGCGTTTAGGAAGACTTGCTGCATCTCATGAAGCGCACGACATTGCATGTGCGTCCTTGGCTCGTCTGAATATCGAAAGAGCAAAAGAGCCAAGTAATGAGAAGCGTAATATTCTTCTTGGAGCCGCAGTAGAAGCAGCATTTGCTGCAGCTGATGCAAGCTTGGATTGTAGCGACATGGCTCTTGATCATGCAGAACTTTTGTCGTCGCCTGGTGGTATATGCTGCTCCCTTTGTGCAATTCGGAGTGCTGCTTGTGCAGCTAAGGCGGCGTATCTGGCGCAGGATGAATTGAAGTAGGTACAGCATTTTGAATGCAGATGATATCGGGAAGATGAATCTATGTTCAAGTATTTTTGTTTACACCACTGCAGCTTGGTGAAGCTTTTCATACAATAGCTCCAGTCAATCGGACGGCGTATAGTTATTGTATTGTCGGCATATAAAGAAATGGAAGTAGTTTGATAGATATGATCGCGGGCTGTAATCTAAATGATTTTTGGCATAGGCAGCTTGTAGAGGGGGCTCATGAGGTTAAAGCATGCATAGAGATGAGGTATTGTTTACGTATTGAATAAAAATTTACTATTGCTCGGTGAGTAAAAGCATGGTATAATGCTCCAATGAAAAAATTTATCCTATTCCTTGTTCTTTTGCCGTCCTATGCGGTTTCTGCGCCTTGTCCTGTTGCTTGTGCTTGGAAAGGCCCAATGGCTATAAATATTGGTCGTTTTAAGCCGATTCGTGAGCTACGGGCGGCTTCAGTAGAGGCATCCAGGTCGTTTCAGTTTCCTTTTGCCTCTACTGTTAAGGCGCCAGTATCTATGACTGTGGGTTCTAAGTTTGGTCGTGCAACGCCGATTCATAAGTTACGGGCTGGTTCAACCGAGGCAAAAAAGGCTTTCTGGATTCCGGAGGTAGAGAAGGCACTTCAATTGACTTTGGAGGCTCGCGATTTGTCATTTCGGGATCACTCATATGCGGCAGATGAGTGTCTGCACAACTGCAGCGTTGAAGACCATGTGTTGTCCAAGGGTGGGTATGAGCACATAAAGCTCCATAGTATATTGCAAGATCTGATCGCTATGATGGATGGTTCAGAATACAGTGCAAATGGCATATATGAAGGCAGGATGGAGTATACTCACCATTGGGCGGAGCAGATTCCTACGAAAGGCCACGATCTTGCTGGGCCGATTCATCTTATTTACCTGGCGCTCGTTGCTGAGGCTCAGGTAGCGGATGAGGAGATTTGGAATTCTAGTCAAATTGAGTCGCTCCATAAGGTGAGATCCGAAGCTGTTAAAGAGGCGCATGCTATTGCTGATGCGGCATTGGCTCGTGTTGCGACTCTCAGGGAACAAGCAGCAAATAAAAATTCGCATGTTATGCGGCTCAGCGCTGAAGCAAAAGATGCGGTCGCTGAGGCTGATGCAGCTGATGCGAAAGTGTATTCTGCAATTGATCCTTCAAGTGCACGTAAGGCCGCTGATGAAGCATTGCTTCATCTCTGTCAAATGAGAAAAAAAGTGGCAGATAAAGATAGTGGTGTTATTCTGGCGTCCGCTGTGGCAGAAGCTGCGATCGCTGCGGTAGATGCAAGTGAGTACTGTGGCTCGATGGTTTTTGATCCGGAATCGCATGGATTTCTTGCTAAAAATATGCATTGTGCTCTGCATACGGCTCAGTGTGTTGCTTATGCAGCGCGAGTTGCCTGTTTAGCGCATGAAGCATTTAATCCTCGATAGACCCTTAGAAGTGTATCTATTGTGTGGTCCTTGGAGTTCTTGGCAGGACGATAGATAGTGATTGTGTGAAGCATTTTCCAATTCCCCATGTCATGCTGGTATGATACGCGTTTGCCATGAAAGCGTTTGTCGTAACCGTTGTATTTTTATCGTCCAATGCATTTGCTGTGTCTTTTGTAGCTCGGTGTATGACACCTATCGTGGTCGCTCGTCACTGTAAGCCAATCGTTCGGATACGGGAGTCGGTGTCTCGTGCAGGCAGGCTGTGTATGATTCCAGAGGTGTTGAGCGCAAAACAATCCGCTCTAGATGCTTGCGCTGAGGTCTATGACGGGTCGAAACAAGGGGATGCGCGGTCGTTACGATTGGATCGTTTGCGCGTTCACAGCGTCCTGAAGCATCTCGCCAGTTGCTTCGATCGTGAGTATAAAGGGGACCCTGTGCAGAGCAATAGAATGGAGTATGCACTCCAATGGATGCAGTGCGTGCCTCTTGCAGGCGATCGTGCTGTTTCTAGGTCATTCTATCTTGTTTCTCTTTTACTTGTCGCTGAGGCTCAGGTGACAGACGATGTGAATCAACGCTCTATTTTGCAGCAGATGAGGTTTGAGGCAGCTAGTGAAGCAAATACCATCGCTAAAGAAGCAGTAGCTTGTTTTAGTATTGAAAAAGACAAAGCGTTGAAAGATGGCAGTCGTGTTGTTTTACTCCGTGCCGTTGCAGATGCGGCAATTGCTGCAGCCGACGCAAGTGTGCATTGTAGTCTAGAGTCTCTCGATGAAGAAACCTGTGAATCGTTACTTAAGAACAGGCGGCATGCTTCCTCTGCAGTGAGGAGTGCTGCCCACGCAGCCCAAGCTGCATGCCTGGCATATGAAGCGTTGCATTTTTAATAGATCATTGTTTCAACGCGGGGGGCGTGCCTAATGTCTTCGCCTGTGACGGCAAAGATCACGTCCTCCGCAATATTTGTTGCATGGTCTCCAAGGCGTTCAAGATTGCGAGCAACAAGGATGAGGCTCAGGCCTTGTTCTATCTTGGCTGGATCTGATTTAATGACCTCGAGGGTGTCAAGGAAGATTTTGTGCTTCAGCGCGTCAACGCGATCATCACGTTTTACGACACTGCGTGCAAGTGCGACATCATTTTGGACAAAACAGGTGAATGTTTCACGTACCATGGCGCGAACTTCGGCAAACATACAGGGTAAATCAACAAGGGGTTTGATGGGTGGTTGTTTTAGGTAGCGCTCAGTATTGGTCGCTATGTTGACAGCCTGATCTCCCATACGCTCAAGGTCTGTATTAATCTTGATGATGGCAACGATCAGTCTCAGATCCTTGGCAAGCGGTTGTTGAAGTGCGAGTAAATTCAAGCATTGTGCGTCTACCATAAGGTGGCATTGATTGATTTGTTTCTCGAGACTAAAAACCTTGTGGACCGAATGAGGGTCTTGTTGTTCGAGGGCGGTCGTTGCTATTTCAATAGAGCGCTCGACTAGGTCAGACATGCGCAGCAATAATTCTTTTAGTTCGCGCAAGGATACATCAAACATTGATTCTTTCATCCAAACCTCCCTGTTATGTATTTTTCAGTTTGTTGCATGCGAGGTGCTGTAAAAATGCTTGATGTCGGGCCACTTTCAATCAGCTCCCCCATGAGCGCAAATGCTGTTGTATCAGAGATTCTGGCTGCCTGCTGCATATTATGTGTCACTATGATGATGCCTACCTTCTTTTTTAGTTTACTCAGGAGATCTTCTATCTTGGATGTTGCGATCGGATCCAGGGCGCTCGTCGGTTCATCCATAAGTAAAATCTTCGGCTCGACTGCTAGGGCTCGGGCGATGCAAAGCCTTTGCTGCTGACCTCCCGATAAGCTTGTACCTGGAGTTTTGAGTTTATCTTTAACTTCGTCCCAGAGCGCAGCATCCTTGAGGCTTTCCTCTGCGACTGACGCAAGAACTTCCTTGTTCTTTTCGCCCGTAAGCCTGAGTCCGATGATCACGTTATCAAATATGGACATGCCTGGAAAGGGGTTTGGTTTTTGGAATACCATGCCAACTTTACGACGTATTGAGACAGGATCGACACGCTCCCCATAAATATTCTCGCCGTCGATGATAACGCTCCCTTCAGCACGAGCGCCAGGCGTCTCCTCATGGAGTCTGTTCAGGCAGCGAATAAAGGTTGATTTACCGCAACCAGAAGGACCGATAATAGCCGTTACCTGGTGGGGTTCTGTTTCAAGACTAATGCCTTTGACGATATGGTTTGTGCCAAAATAGGCGTGAATATTTTTTGCATGCAAGATACTCATGAAAGGGGTTCTTTCTGTCTCATGACTAAACGCGTCGCTATGTTGAGAGAGAGCACAAAAAGGGCAAGGATGAATGCGCCCGTCCATGCTTGCTGATGCCATTCCTCAAAAGGACTGATTGCTAGGTTATATATTTGTATAGGTAAGGAAGCTATAGGCTCAAAGATACTTTCAGGCCAGAATCGACTTCCAAAAGCTGTAAAGAGCAGGGGCGCGGTTTCTCCTGATATGCGAGCAATAGCGAGCATCATGGATGTCATTATAGAGCGTATAATTCCTGGAAGAAGGATGTGGCAGGTCACCTTCCATCGTGGGAGTCCTAGCGCAAGGCCGGCTTCACGTATGTGGGCGGGAATTAGAAGAAGCTGCTCCTCTGTGCTACGTGCAATAGTTGGTATCATGATGATACTGAGTGCTAGTCCTCCAGCTAAGGCTGAAAAATGGTGCATCCTGAGGACAATCTGTTCATAGATAAAGAGTCCAATCACGATTGATGGGATGCTTGAGAGAAGTTCAGCAGAAAAACGGACGCAGGAAGCCATACGGGTGTCGCGGTATTCGGTCATAAAGATGCCTGCTACGAGGCCCCAGGGTATTCCAATGCCCGATGCGATCCCTAAAAGAACAAAAGTTCCGCTGATTGCGTTCCCCATGCCACTGCCTGGTTCTCCAATAGGCTGAGGTAAACCGGTAAAAAAATGAAGAGAGAGGCCCGGTGCGCCGCGCAAGACGATATAGGTAAAAATGCTGATTAGAGGCAGTGCTGATACAAGGCACGCTCCTACCAAAAGAATATGGACACAGGTATTGATCAGTTGTCTTTGTTTTAAAGATTTCATATAGCATCATCCGATCGAATAATGATCCTAGCGAGTGCATTGACCAGGATTGTCATGCAAAAAAGAACTAAGCCTACTTCAATGAGCGCTGCAACATGAATGCTCGAACCTGCTTCTGCATACTCGTTAGCGATGACGCTTGCCATGGTCTGGCCTGGAGAAAAAAGGGAAACTGATATTTCGTCACGATTCCCAATCAGCATGGTTACGGCCATCGTCTCACCAAGAGCTCTCCCGAGTCCGAGGATGATGCCACCGATAATTCCACGTTTCCCTGCGCGCAAAAAGGCGATCTGCATCATTTCCCATCGCGTTGCACCTAAGGCAAGAGCCGCCTCCTTATAGGTAACTGGGAGTGAACGGAATACTTCGCTACACATAGCGAAAATACTTGGGATGATCATAATTGCTAAAATAAGCCCTGCTGCGAGCATCCCAACGCCGTAAAAAGGTCCTTGAAAAAAGGGTAAGAAGCCAAAATGCTCACTGAGCCAAGGTTCAACATCTGATCTGAGCCATGGTGCAAGGACAAAGATACCCCATAATCCATAGACAACACTTGGGATGGCTGCGAGCATATCGACGAAAAAAGAAAAGACAGCTCGTATCTTGGGGGGTGCAACTGCATGGAGGAAAAGTGCAACGCTCACGCTGAGAGGTGCTGCAATCATAATGGCAATAGCGGAAGACACAAGCGTTCCGTAGATAACTGGTGCAGCGCCAAAGACTTCGAGGACTGGGTTCCAATTGGATGAGAACAAAAATCGTGCGCCATAGCGTTCGATCGCAGGCCAGCCTCCTTTGATAAGGAACCATGCCAGTGCCAGGAGGAGAGCAATGAGGAGCATAGCTCCAGCTTGAATGAATTGAGCAAAGAGCCAATCTCCTCGATGGACTTCCTTTTTCCTATGTGCCACAGGCCCTTTTACCATACAATACTGACGCGCCCAAGGGCCTTCATTGTTTTTACTGCAATGCTCTCTGGTAAAGGCGAGTAGTGGAGTTTTGATGCAAAATTTTGACCATCAGTAATAGCCCATTTGAAAAAATGAAGCATTTCTTGCCCCTTTGCGCCATCCATTTTCCTATAAATCAGGATATAAGTGAAGGCACTGAGGGGGTAGGAGTCTTTTCCTGGGGCATTGGTAAGCGATAATCGTAAATCATCGGGCATAAGTGCTTCAGATGCTTTCGCTGCGGCATGGATGGAGGCAACTGTTGGGGCTATAAAGAGGTTCTCTGTGTTTGCTAGAGAAGCATAGGTTAGGTTGTTCATAACGGCGTAGGAAAGCTCGATATAGCCTAAAGCTCCCGGACTTTGTTTGATGAGACTTGTCACGCTTTCATTCCCTTTACCACCAAGGCCAACTGGCCATTTGACAGCAGGACCTGCTCCTACGCCCTTTTTCCAGGCGCAGCTTATCTTTGCGAGATACTCTGTGAGGATGAGTGTAGTGCCACTTCCATTCGAACGATGGATGATGGTGACTGGAAGGTCGGGGAGATGAAGTTCTGGATTGATCGCGTGGAGTCTGGGGTCATTCCATCGCTTCATATTACCAAGAAAAAGATCAGCCATGATGTCAGGTGTGAGCTTAAGGCCGCTTGGGATACCTGGCAGATTGTAGGTAAGAACGACGCCACCCACCATGGACGGGATATGAAGGATGTCTGCATGGAGTGTCTGCTCTTCGGTCATAGGGGCATCCGATGCTCCAAAGTCTACTGTGTGTGCCAGGAGTTGCCGAATGCCGCCCCCGCTACCAATGGCCTGGTAGTTGATTTTGACCTCAGGGTTAAGCTTTTGGAATTCAGCGAACCACTTGGTGTACAGCGGGAAGGGAAAGCTTGCGCCAGTTCCATGGATGAAGGCCGCACTGCAGGATAGGGTTATCCCAAGGAGAAAAATGGATGTCATGCCCTATACCTATCATAAAAGAGTGTACAGACATGCAAAAAGAGGTATATTGGCGGACTATGTTTCCAGTTTTAGCAATACGTAATGTGAGATACTATTTAAGTGGTCAATTAATATCCTTGATCGGCACCTGGGCACACCAGTTAGCCATTCAATGGATCGTGTATCGAGAAACGCATGATGCCTACTATGTAGCTTTGGCAGCTTTTTGTTCACAAATACCAATTTTTTGCATTAGTCCTATAGCAGGAGTGCTTTTGGACGGCTGGAACCTCCATAAGGTCTTGAAATGGACACAATCGTTGTCCGCAGTGCATGCCGTGATCTTAGGTTTATGTGCCTATTTTGGGGTCATTAATGTACCGATGATTCTTGTTGCTAATATTATCTTGGGTATCCTTGCGGCTGTAGATACTCCTGCGCGGCATAGTTTTATGCTCCAGATGCTGCCAGATACAAAGCTTTTGCCTCAGGCAATTGCATTGAATTCTAGCGTGATACATGGAACCCGATTTTTGGGCCCAGCCCTTGGTGGGGTTGCAATTATTTGGCTTGGAGATGCTGGCTGTTTTTTCCTGAATGCATTCAGTTTCATTGCAGTCCTTATCGCTCTCGCATTTATTGAGCCAAGGTCGCGTCCGCCGGTCGTAGGGGTGACTGTTTGGCGAAGTTTTTCTGAAGGCCTCAGTTTTGTGCGAACGTGTCCGCCCATTTTGGTTATCTTATGTCTTTTAGCTTGTATGAGTTTTTTTGCGGGTCAGTACGCTATTCTTCTGCCGTCGCTTGCTTATGAGGTTTTGCATGGGAAGGTGACCACGCTGAGTCTTATGACTTCTATGACCGGTATTGGTCCAATTAGTGCGGCTCTAGGTATTGCGTTGCGCACAAAAGTTGTGAGATTTGGTGTCTTGATTGCCGGTAATACCATGTTATGTGGAGCTGCATATATGACGCTGGCATACCTAACAAACCCTATACTTGTCTTTTTTTGCATCTGGATCATTTCTGGATCCGTGATGGCTCAAATAACGTCAAGTCATATTCTGCTACAAACAATCGTGCAGGATTCAAAAAGAGCACGTGTGATGAGTCTTTATTCCTTTTCCTTGTTTGGGTTTGCGCCTTTTGGATCCATCATGGTCGGGATGATGATGCGTCACTTTGGGCTGACGATAACTCTCCAGTTTTGTGGGGTTATGACACTTGTAACTGCCCTCGTGTTCGCACTTAGTTTGAAATACCTGTCACGCTGGGTCAAGCCAATGTACCTTGAGCGGGATCTTTTGAAGCCAAGTCGTTTGGATGATTTTCTAGGCGTTTTTTAACTCTCGTTGTGTTACGTATAACCTTATGGGCCGAGGTCGTCCAAAAGCTAGTGTTCAAGATACAAGATCATCCTATGGTCCTCTTTCTGATTTGATTCGATCAAAGAGGATTGCGTTGGGATTGGGGCTGTCGGATGTTGCTAAAGCTT
Organism: Oligoflexia bacterium; assembly: GCA_903898645.1. Taxonomy (GTDB): domain Bacteria; phylum Bdellovibrionota; class UBA1018; order UBA1018; family UBA1018; genus CAIUGE01. Next base: position 23,838 of record CAIUGE010000053.1, read on the forward strand.
GTGGTTGTTCCGTACAGTTTATATCCAATATTGAGCATGGTCGCGCTCCCTTGCCTTGGGCTAAATTAGAGGCTATTGGTTCTGTGCTGCAGATTGAGTTTGATGAGCTGCGTGTTGCTAATTTGGCCATGAGGGCTGATGTCGGTGTTTTTATGAAGACAAAAAAGCCATTAATCATGAATAAACTCGCGGGTGTTGCTTCTGCGGTTGCTCTTGCGACAAAGGATTCTGGCCTTCAAGATGTCATCCAGCGGTATCAGCGTGCATCCGTCCAAGCCCGTAAGAAAGTATGGCGTACAGCAATCGATCTGCTTGGGCGGTTTGAATGAGATGGGCATATCTTTTTTTGCGTTTACGGGGTGTTCAATTTTTTCATACGAAAATTAAGGGGTGTTCGATCCATTCTGTGCACGTGCGGCCGAGCGGAAAACCCCGTGGGCGCATTGTGCTTGTGCATGGAATTGGAGCATCTGCATCCACTTTTTCGCTTCTTATTCAATATCTCATGAAGTACCAGTATGAGGTGTACGTAGTTGATTTGCCAAGTCATGGCTGCAGTGAGGATATGTCACTGACAGGGGAGCTTTTGCTCCAGGTGTTTTCAGACTGGATGGCACAATGTGTCGTCGATCCGGTAGCTCTTTTTGGTATTTCTCTAGGTGGTGCACTTTCTTTACGGTATGCAGCTGCGAATCCGCATATGGTTACGAAGATGATCTTGGTGTCTCCAGGAGGCGGCTTTACAAGTATTGAAGAGTTCCGTGAATTTTGCCGGCAGCTGCAATTTCGTACCTACAATGATGCGTGGCGTTTTATGCAAAGAGTTTTTCATAGACCGCCTCTTAGTCTGCTCCTCTTTGCCCCAAGCTATTATCGTGCCATGAACCGCATTGGTGTACGTAAGTTGATCCAATCAGCATGTATCGAGGATTTTGAATGCGGCGGTCCATTGCCGGAGACGCTGTTCCTCTGGGGTCAGGATGAGAAGCTATTTCCAAAAATGCACTTGGAAGAATACAAAAAGCGGCTCCCTCAACACGTCATTTTCGAAGAGCCAGCCGCATGGCCACACTGCCCACAGTATGAGTTTGCTGGGCGACTTGCTGATCGTATGGATCAATTTTTAGGCTCTTGAAGATTCTTGCTGAGCCTCATTTGCAATACTGCTTGGCAGATGTTATGGTGCTAGTCGGGGGCGGAATGATGCATATTCTCAACAAATCACGACACATGGCGATACTGCATACGGTACGAGTGTTGTATTTCTTTGCTGCATTCTCAGCACATGCGACTTCAGTTACGTTGCCCTATAGTTTTACAGCAGGGAGCCCGATATCAGCGAGCCAGATGATGGGTAATTTTACAAGTATTACAAGCGCACTTTCAAGTACTGTCAGTAGCCAGTGGGTGACAAGCTCTTCTAATCTTTATTTCAATACTGGGGCAGTTGGGATTGGGAGTGTGGCGCCTGCACGTGCCCTGGATGTGGTTGGGAGTGCTGCAGTGAGCGGCACATTGGCGGCTGGAACTGTCGGTATTGGCACGACGAATCCAGTAGGAACTTTTACAGCTATTTTGCCGAATTGCACATCAGGTGGCAATACTGCAGGTTGGGATAATTCATTTGCATTATTTGCCTCGGGCGGAACAGCGAATTCGCCTGCTGTGGGACTAGGTTATAATAGTTCGAGTGGTTATGGTGTGCTGAGTTGTTTGGCGCCCACTATTGCCTGGCAGTCCATGCACTATCTTGCATCTAGTCATCAGTTTACTACTAACGGTGGATCAACGGGTGTTATATTAAACAGCGGGGCAACTTCATGGGCAACGGTATCAGATTTTCGATTTAAAAAGAACATACAGCCTTTGAAATATGGTCTTTATGAAGTGACACGTCTTAGGCCAGTACGTTTTGATTATATTAAAGACGATTCAGATAAAGCGTCGCGTATCGGCTTTATAGCTCAAGAAGTTTTACCTCATATACCAGAAGCTGTCAGTGGAAGTAAAGAAACTGAGTATGATCTTTCAATGACTGAGCTCATACCAGCTATGGTAAATGCAATTAAAGAATTAACGAAAAGGATAGAAGTTTTGGAAAATAAAGGACATCCTTAATCCATTTGAAGCGACGTTTTTCAAAAGCGAGTCGTCGATGAGGGGACAATCTATTGACATGCGTCACGAAACTTTTTTCGTTGATTGCAATGCTTCTTGGAGCGGTGTTATGGTGCTGCTTGGGGGTGGTAGTAACGTATGCATATTATTAATAACATAGTACACATCGCGATAACACGTAGCGTAATTTTTCTGTGCTTTTCTGCGTTCTCGGCGCATGCAGTCTCAGTCACCTTACCGTATAGTTTTACAGCAGGGAGCCCAATATCGGCGAGCCAGATGATGGGTAATTTTACAAGTATTACAAGTGCACTTTCAAGTACTGTGAGTAGTCCTTGGGTACTGAGTTCTTCGAATATCTATTTCAATACTGGGGCAGTTGGGATTGGAAGCTCAGCACCTACGCGTGCCCTGGATGTCAATGGGAGTGTAGCGGTGAGTGGAAGTGTAGCTGCTACAGCTTATGCCG
>CAIUGE010000054.1 GCA_903898645.1 Oligoflexia bacterium
CCGACAAATCAAAGAGGTGATCGAAAATATCGAGCTGGAGAGAGAAAGACAGAATCAGGAATGGGTCTCTTTGGCCGCATGAATATGGATGTGGGAGCTACTATAAAACTTAGCATCAACTAAAAATGGGACATGCTCCATAAAGTCATATGAGCTATTTCCACTTTATTTCTATGCCAAAAAAATGAGGAGGAATATATTGGAGAAGTGCTTCATTGATCTCTGTGTGCGCATAGGGACCAAAGAGCATATGGATCTGTATATGAGGGTTTTTTTTAATAGAATGCATGACTTTGTGCCAATCATGAACACTGTCGTAATACATGAAGTCGTGAAAATAATTTCCATGTAGGAGCGCGATGCTTGTGGGGATTTTTTTTAAAATAGTGATTATCTTGTAAATAAAACTCAGCTTCGATGAGGCGTCGTTGGCTATGCCGCCGCACGTGTGTGCGTAGTTTGTACAGCAGCAAAGACCAGCGCGCATCACAATGGTGTCAAAGAAATCTTCTGAGAAAGGAAATTCTTTCGTATTGTCTATAATACATCGATGGACGCGTGGAGAGGGGCAGGGTGTGTCAGGGGGGGAGAGGTCGCTTTGGTAGACTTCAGGGAGGGGGTACTTATCTGCGACTTTTGGAGCTAAGCTTGTGGGACGGTTGAAACCATCAGCAAGAAATAAAATACGTTCTGCATCTCGGTAGGGGTGGTACGTTCTATAGTTTAGTGTCTTGAGATTTAGCATCATTTGATACTCGGCATAGAGTGGTTCATCTTCAGTAAAGTAGATGCTATGGCCGCGTTCTATCCTGAGAGCGAAGGCGCTCGCGCAGAGGAGAATAAAGTGCATTACACTGTATAGCATTATTTTCTTTGGGTTTCAAGTCGAACGATCTCATTCATGCCTTTAAGCTCAGGGTTTTGGTCTTTAATGGATTCATTGGAGTTACGTCCAAACATCAGGTTGCGCTCGAAGTCTTGTGGATTTGTGGACGAGGCTTTTGCTTCTTCCAGAGTAATAATTTTAGCACGGTAGAGCTGTGCAAGGTGCTGTTCAAATGTTTGGCCACCAAAGCCTGAAGGGTCATGAGACTTGCTGATAAAGTCATTCATTTCAGATGTTTTTTCAGGGTGTGCGATACATTCTTGGATGCTGAGATTGCTAATCATAATCTCCTGTGCAGCAACCAACCCTTTGCCGTCAGCTCGTTTTACGAGTCTTTGGCTGATTGTCGATGTTAGATTATCTGCAAGTCTGAGGCGTACCATATGCTGCTCTTCTGGGGGGAAGACAGCAACGAGTCGACCTATAGTTTTGATGGCATCTGTTGTGTGGACTGTGGAGAAGACAACGTGGCCAGTCTCAGCTGCTTTGAGGGCAATATCAATCGTCAGAGGGTCTCTCATCTCACCAACCAGGATGACATCGGGATCTTGTCTTAATCCTGCACGGAGGGCATCGGCAAAGGAATCGGTATCCCTCCCTACCTCTCGTTGGGTGATGCGTGCTTTTTTTGGTGTATGGAGAAACTCAATGGGATCTTCGATTGTGAGAATATGGCAGGAGCGAGTTGCGTTGACGTGATCGATCATAGCAGCAAGCGTTGAAGATTTTCCAGTTCCCGTCGCTCCGGTGACTAGAATGAGGCCTCGAGGGGTTTCGGCAATCTTGAGAAGGCTTTTGGGGAGCCCTAGGCTCTCGATAGTTGGGATTTCTGCCGGTATGATGCGCAAAATGGCGCCCAGCTTGCCTCTATGGCGATGAATATTGTAACGGAATCGGCAAAGCTTTTTAATTTCAAATGAACCATCGTATTCTTTGAGATCATTGAGGTGATCCTTAACGCTCTTTTCTTGGATGACCCAATTGACAATCTGAGTCATGTCGGTGTCTGTCAATGCTGGTATTTTGACACTGATAAGGTCACCCTTGAGCCTGAAGGCGGGAGGCATGCCTTCGGACATATGGATGTCACTCGCTTTATGTTCATGAGCCGACTGCAAGATAGAGAGAAAAGCTGATTGTTCCATCTATTTCTCTATCGGCTATTCTGGCTTTTGAATTACGAGGAAAAATGTGTCTATATAAGGTGAGGATAAAGGATGAATAAAGCGACGCGTCAATATAAACGAGTACTTATCAAGCTCAGTGGGGGAGCCCTTTCTGGTAATGGGGATTCAGCCTTTGATCCAAAGGCTCTGGAGCACATTGTACGAGAGGTTATCAGTGTTGCTGATGCAGGGGTGGAGGTTGCTCTTGTTACAGGTGGTGGAAACATCTTTCGTGGTAATGTCGCCAAGCATTGGGGTATTGACCGTGCCGAAGCTGACACTATAGGAATGCTTGCGACGATTATGAACAGTCTCATGCTGCGAGGTGCCTTGCGTGCGCATACATCCCGTGAGGTACGTGTGCTTTCGGCGATCCCTATGGATGCAGTCGCTGAACCCTATATTAGGCTGAGGGCCATTCATCATCTTGATAAGGGGTACATTGTTCTTTTTGCTGCAGGTATTGGGCAGCCTTTTGTAACAACAGATTACCCCGCTGTGCAACGTGCACTTGAGATGAACTGTGATGCTATTTTGGTTGCAAAACAGGGTGTCTCGGGTGTTTTTACAGCAGATCCTAAATTAGATGCCAATGCCAAGCAGTATGCGACACTCGCGTATGAAGATTTTATTTTCAAAAAACTCACTATCATGGATCAGTCGGCGCTTCTCTTAGCACGCGACCACCAATTGCCAGTGCATATCTTTAATTTTATGGAACCCGGGGCCATGCGCCAGATCTGCTTAGGTGGGGCGCCTATTGGGACCTATATTGGGCCTGATACTCAAATGCACACAGTTTAGAGAAAAACTAGTTGGTTTTTTAGACATATTGTGTCGTTTTCTGCTTTCAGATTGAATGTAATTGATTTTTTTGCCGCAATGAGCGTATCCTGCTAGTACGTCATGGTCGTTGTTATTTATATTTTTTGTCAAAAGTAAAACCTCAGTCCGCTCTCAATGGGGAGCAGCCGCTTTAATACGAGTTATTACGGGATGGGACCGAATATGAAAAAAATACCAAAAAAGGAACTTGTGAAATTAAAAAAGCAGGCAACCCAGGAAAGTGAATGGGAGGAAGTCGAAGGGTTTAAGGCGCTTAGACCTACATCTATTCAGCTTCCGCCAAAAGTTATTAATGACCTAGAAAAAATTGCTCATATTCGTGGAGAAAAGAGCTGCGAAAATCTGCTTAAATATTGGGTTAAGGAGAGGGTTGACTACGAGATGAAATTAATCGCGGATTTGCGAGCCGCAAACCCTTCACTTTAGGGGTATGTAAGACCCGCTCTGATGAGCTGTGCTATCTCTTCTTCTGTTCGATTGCCATTTTCGCACTGTGACGCAAATGCTAAGGCAAGGCCAGTCACCTTAGTATTTGGTGTACACTCCATAATTATCGCCCATTCGAGAATATCTGTAGAAACCCTCAGGACCTTTTGGTAGTTTGGTCACTTATTGAAGCTTTGTTCTCAAAGTCTCGGCCAGACATTTTAAATGTGAGCTTCTGTATCACTTCATCGGTCTATTGCTTAGGGAGTTCACGGCTCGGTAACGCCCGACCGTCTCAGAGAAGTCATGAAAATGCACATTTGGAGGGTCGGAGGTATTTTTTACACAAGAATTTTATCAGTGTAGGATTTGTTTCTCTCAGTGTGTCGTGGTATGGTTCACTCATGCAGTGATAAACCACTTATTAGTTTTGACTATGCAATTAAATATCTCCTTAAAGATAAAGGAAATGACGACATCGTTGAGGGCTTTATTAATGCCCTCTTGGGGGCTAATGGCTATGGTCCCATCAAGATTAAAGCACTCCTAGAAACTGAGAGTAATAAAGAATCGGCCTATCTTAAAAAGAACATTGCTGATCTTGCTGTTGAGGACACGAAAGGTCAAGTCTACATTGTTGGGATAGAACGCTCTTGCGCTGAGAACGCGATTTGTAAAGCTTTTTTCAATACCAGTCGCTTGGTTGCAGATAGTATGCAAATTGGGATAGACTATGCAGCCATTAAGAAAATTTTCCATGTGAGTTTATTGTATTCTCGTCCTGCGTGCATGGATCATCCGCTAGCTCATGGGGAAACTATTTTTAAAGCAATGCAGGTCAAGGATCCTGCAGAGATTATTGTTGATCGCTCTCAAAACGAAAAGCTTGGCTTCAATATTCTTCCAGAGTATTTCATCATTTCAGTCCCATTGTTTGATGATATCATAAAGGAAGAGATCGATGAATGGCTCTATGTCATTAAAAACTCAGATACGAAAGAAGATTTTAAGTCGCCATGTATAAAAAAGGTTGCTGAACGCTTAAATGTCCTTAAAATGGATGACGATGATAAAACGAGGTATCACATCTATATGAAGGAGTTAATGTCTGACGCTGATCGTCTTCAGATCGCTGAAGCCAAGGGTGAGGTCAAGGCAAAGCTTACGGTAGCGAGAATCATGCTTTCTAAGCAGGAGCCAATCGAAAAAATCATGGAATTCACAGGATTGACTCAAGAGACTATCAAAAATCTCGTTGAAAGTGAGGCTTTAAAGATTGTTGTCAAATAGCGGCTGCATTCACCTTGATTTTTTGCGGTTCCAGATGGCACTGTGAAGATTGACTTTACTCAATAAAATAGGTTCTGTTCGCGAAATGAATCGGTTGGTGTGTGATGCAACAGGCCGCAGTGTGGGTCGATTGGATAAGGTGCAAGAGTGTCTCGAGAACTTTCTTGCTAGCCTCTGGGTCAAGCCCTGAAAGTGGTTCATCTAAAAAAACGATACGGGGATTTCCCATCCAAGCTCTGGCGAAGGAGAGGCGTTTGTGCTCTCCTTCTGAGAGAAACTCGGGCTTTCTTCCGGTATCTTTGAGGCCGATGCGTTCTATAATGCTCGTGTCTGATTGCGTTTTTCGAAGACGATCTGGGAGCATGATGTTGTCATAAACACTAAGGTCTTTGAGATAAAAAGGCTGTTGGGGAGCATAGCCAAATGAGAGGTTCCTTTTAGAAATCCGGCGACAGTCTTTACCGTGCAGCAGGACGTGGCCATCGTAGGGCTCAAGGCCTAAGCATGATCTCATGATGCGTGTTTTGCCTATGCCGCTTGGTCCTGTCAGGAGGATGAGTTCACCTGGTTGCATGGTAAATGCAGCATGAAGCGATGTGCCTGTGCATCTGATAGAGATCTGGGCATCAAAGAACATATTTTTACTTTTGAGCAAAAGATTCTAGAAATTCCATGCTTCGAATGTAGGTAAAATGGAAAAAATTGTCAATAGCGCCTGATCGAGGAGGTCTCGCTATTGAAAAAACTTCACCTTGATTGGAATTTCGTGGCGAGGATAGTACTTCTCTACAATCGAGAAAATGCTCTGTTCGTCTTTAATTTGTAAAATATGGATCAGTGTTTTGAGATCATCGGCATCTTTGGTGTCAACTCGGGCGCTCATGGCTAAGAGATAGATGGGTTCTGGTGCCCAGACGCGCAGTCCGGGAACGTCATGAGTGCCAGGCAAAAAGCCTTTGACGCCATCGTTCAGCCAATCGTCCGGCAAGGCATACTCAGTTACAATCTCACGTACGGTTATCGAATGGCCTTAGATGGCTGAAAGATTGCGTCCACGTCCTTGTTGCTGCTTTGGGTCCCACTGTCGAGTGAACGGCCGAGGCTTCCCAGAGTTGGTTCGGCCCTTGGCGTCTTACGTTTCCTTCCGCGAGCACTTCCCCGTGTGTCACGAATTTTCTCTCGTGCATGATACTTGCGCCGCGTTTGTATCAGCGTTCTCAGCATGTGCACAGCCAAGGCACACAAATTCACTCCGTGTCTTTCTATTGTTAGGGTGAATGTAGGTTGTCAAATATTGAAAATTGATGTTTAAAGTCAGCATCAATTTTTGCCAAAATCCTAAAAGTTTTTCGACTTTTTTCCCTTAATGGTATGCTGACCTCGACGTTGCGTCTTAGGATGCTTCTTTAAGTTCGACTGATAGTTTCAGTCAAGGGTATCGAGAATAACGTAGAGGCTGGCTAATTCGGGATTCCCCTGATCGGAAAGGATTCTGTAGAGATTTTCTCGGTTAAGTGGTTCGGTCTCTAAGAGAACTGATCCATTCACGGAACGGCATCCTATCGTCCTCTGTTGCATAATACTGAACCTCTAATTCCAGAGCTTCCACTGACGTAGTAGCTTTTAAGCTACACTACGTCAGTGGCCTTCTTTTCAGACAACATACTTCTCGCCATAGCGAGCGCACTCTTTGAGGGCATAAGGGAGCGTCAGGCTGATGCCTATGAGGCCTATGCAGCCTTGGAGTGCATCGAGGAAGCGGTACTCCATGAGCCAGCGTTGGAGCTGCCACATAATGTGGGGGAATTGGGGCATATAAAAAAAGCCACTGAGGATGCTCTCGGTCATGGATGCAGAGATAATAGTGCCTATGGTAAAGGCGAGTTTTTGAAGTTTGCCTGTATGCTTGCCTGCTAAAAGCCAAGCATGAACGCGTGATGCACCAAGTAGTTCATATTTCATGATCAGTTTTTTGTCCCAATGCAGATTGACAAGGGGGATGCACCAAAGGCTTTCTGCTAAAAGAAATAAGAAGAGTCTATTTTTGATGCCAATGCATTCACAGAGGATAGCTAGAGCGGCTGTTGAGAAAAACGGTACACGGTAGGAGACGATACGGCTCAGAAGCAGTGTGGATACTGCAACCAAAAGACCAAGCATGAAGGAGTACAGGCAAGGTCTTATGCATGCCTGAGGGAGTGCAGCAAGTGGAAGGAGAAATAAAAAGGAAAACGGCACTCTTGTTGTTTGCGGACGTATAAAAAAAGCCGTACCGCCTACTAAAATGCATTCCATGATAGCATAGATAGTAGCTTGTGATCTTTGGTTCTGGATCGTAGCATAGCTGAGCATCTCACTGCCTAAGGTTGGGTGCTGAAAGCCTCCCAGCATGATTGCGTAAAAGCTACTACAAAGTGCTGCATAAAAAATACTGTGCATACTGGATGCTAAAGTGCGCCCAAGCCCAAGGATCCAATACGCTTGGAAACGAGATGCGCCATGGAGCTCGAGCATAGCTGTGGATAATTTTAAATGGTCTTGAACGTGTAAGGTGAAAAGAGGAGCGTAAAAAAAAGCTTGAGCTAAAATTAAGCTTTGAAGTGAAAAGGTCCATGATACGTGCAAATTAACCAAAAGCATGATCCAGCATGTGGCTTTGAGGAGCTGAGGTATTTCTAAAAAGATTTTCAGCCACGTGTGTTTGATAGGGATCAGGAGGATGCCTAAAAATCCTGCGCCCAAGGCGCTCAGTAAAGCCTGCAGGATGGTGCGTCCTAGAATCAGGGACATACTAGCAGCTTATGGAGTTTGTGTTGCCGAGATGTAACAGGAAGCATCCAGTCATTCCGGGTATGCTCTTGGATACGGCTATCAAGTACAGTTGCAACCAGGAGTTGCCAGCTGGAGGCATCTGCCTGATCACGTACCAGAACGTCAGCTGCAACTGGGTAGCACTCGCAAGGCACAAGTTGAAACTCTTCACTATAATCAAGGCTTGTTAGATACGTCCACAGCATATGGCCTGCGCCTTGGCGAAATAGGATGAATGAGGCCTCCCAGCTAGGGGCATAGATATCAGCATAAGGCGCATATTTTCCGATCATAACGATTTGGGGGTTTTGGGCAATGATACCCTGATGGCGACTTGGTTTGGTGATATAGCCCAAGGGGCTATACTGGTATGGAACAGCTGGATTATTTCTGGCAAGTGAGATATCGACACCAAAATAGGCATCAAGTCCTTGTTTTTGTCTCAGTAGTGCATAAGGGTCACCAAAAAGTTCTAGTTTGAGCTCAAGTCCATGTAAGCGTGCATTTCTGTCCATAAGAGTGGCAATAAGAGAGCCAGTACTGCCCTCAAGGAGCGCCCGAGCTGGTACGCCAATATGGAGTACTCCGTGGGACTCAGGGGCATAGACACTTGCTGCTAACAGCAAAGCGACCATTATTTTTCTGGTTTTAAAAGGCGCACGTTCTGGCTATCGCCTTCAAATTCAAAGCGCCACATGATTTCGCAATTCTGAATCGATGTTGTCAGGTCCTCGTTGTGTCCTGTGATATGGACGATGCCACTTCTATGTAAGCGTACCTTTGCATTATCGACATATGTGCCCTCTTCTCCTGGGTAGAAGAAGACAACACGCATAGCGACACCTTCTCGCACAATAGGATCGAACTGAAACAGCATAGTTGCGAAATATATGGTATTTCCTTCCAAAAATCAATTGAGAACGGTAAGTAGTGGGGGTGTTCTCTGCAATCGCTCGATTAAAAAAAGAGAAGAACGCTATCATTTTAGCGCACTACTACCAGGACCCTGACATTCAGGACATCGCTGACGTCATTGGGGATAGCCTTGAGCTTGCTCGGGCTGCCCAAAAGACCCAGGCATCAATCATCCTCTTTGCAGGTGTTCATTTTATGGCAGAAGGAGCCAAGATCCTCAACCCACATTGTCGAGTGATCATCCCTGACCTCAAAGCGGGCTGTTCCCTTGCCTCTGGTTGTCAGCCTGATGCCTTTAGGCGGTTCCGTGCCAGGTATCCTGACCATTTCGTTGTCTCTTACATCAACTGCTCAGCTGCCATCAAAGCGCAAAGCGACATCATCTGTACAAGCTCCAATGCTGTCACAATTGTGAACAAGATCCCCCGTGATCGAAAAATCATCTTTGCACCTGATAAGAACCTTGGCGCCTACGTCTCGCGTCAAACAGGCCGTGACATGGTGCTCTGGCAAGGTACCTGCATTGTCCACGAAACTTTTTCCCTCAAAAAGCTCATCGCGTTGAAAGTTATGCATCCAGAGGCCCTCGTTCTTGCGCACCCAGAATGTGAGCCTGATATTTTGACGCATGCCGACATTATAGGGAGCACTTCCCATTTACTCAGGACAACCGTTCAGCATTCAGCCCAAACGTTCATTATAGCAACTGAACCTGGGATCATTCACCAAATGCAAAAAAACGCACCGCACAAAACGTTTATTCCTCTCCCAGGTCTGGATGAATCCTGTGCTTGTAATGAGTGTCCCTACATGCGGCTCAATACTCTTGAGAAAATAGAACAGGCCCTCCGTATAGGGGGTCCTGAGATTACTCTTCCTGAGGACCTGCGTCTTCAAGCTCAGGTAGCGCTTGATAAAATGCTCGCCTGGTCATAAAGAGGGTTTTGGTTGATACCGATAGGCCTCTATGAGGTCTGGATTCTCTCTCATTGAAGTGATGATTGCAGCTGCCATGATGTCGGGCACGGCCATGCTTATGGCAACCATGGCTAAACAAACAGCGGTGCAGAATTCAACGCAGCTTGCCCGCACAAATCTGGATAATGAGATCAATGCTTGGCGTGCGATACTAGGGGATAACGCAAAGTGTTTAGCAGCACTGACGTCACTCGAACACACAATGGTGCTTCCTGGCGTGAGTGGGCATTTTCCACTCACGGCTGCGATTACTTCCACAGCCAGCTACACGTATACCACAGGGATAACGACAACAGGATTGAGTCTTACTGTGAGCGGGTCATTGGGATCTGGAAATACGCAGATTACAGGCTTACAGATACTGGGGATTGGGAAGCCTTATCTTGGTGGTACAGTAGGGCTGCTGAGCACTCCTGGTGTGAGTGTTACCTATAATGGTTTTCAGGTGCAAACTATTGCGACTGCTTTGCGTATTTCTACTGGACCTCCGACTGCCACTGTTACTGGTACTGTTGCTCCTGCTGGTTCAATGAGTATTAATAGAGATATTGGGCTGATTCTCAGTTTTGATAATACGGGTACTATAAGAGCATGCACGACATCAATTGATCAAAGAACTATGTGTAGTGAACTTGGTGGAGCGATAGATACCGCTACAGGGTTATGTACTAAATGGCCTGAGATATCTGCAAAGAGTTTAGCAATTGGGTCAGCTGCGATCCCTCGATCCGATAATGCGGGTGTGTTGACTGTAGCTGGTCCGACGACTCTGAGTAGTACACTGACTGTGACGGGTAACGAAAATGTTGGTGGTACGTTGGGTGTGACGGGATTGACGACTCTTGGTGCGTTAAATGCGGCTGTGACGAGTCTGAGTAGTACGCTGACTGTGACGGGAGCGACGAATCTTGCTAGTGCGCTGAATGTGACGGGAGCAACGAATCTCAATAGTGGGGTGACTGCGAATGGAGCACAGATTAATGGTGGGCTTACTGTTGGGGTAGCAGAGACGCATTATACCACAAATTTGCATGGTGCCCTAAATGTGGATGATGGGGCAACGCTTGGCAGCCTGAGTGTAGGGACCACTGCGAGTATTGGTGGGACGCTGCAGGTGGGAGGGGTGACTACTCTTAAGAGCTTGTTGAATATGTATACTACTACTACAGAACCGATTTCTTGTACAAATGGCTCAATGTATTATAATGCGACTAGCAAGGCAGTGAGGGTCTGTATTGACGCAACGTGGCAGTCTCTTGCTACACCGTCAGCTTCCAGTACTTATACCTATGCGAGGTGTGTGGGTACAACAGGGTATTCTAGTGCAGATAACGAAGGGTTTTATGGGGGGATGGGCTTTCGTGACATGAGCTGTACTGGGACAACCACTATTTATAACAGCGCTTATAATAGCTCTATTTGGATGTCGGAGGGGGTCTGGGCTATTGCTCTTATGTTTGGTGAAGGTACAAATGCTACTTTTTGGCTAGCGGGACCAAGTCGGTCTTGTACTTCGACGCAGAATAGTTCTCTAGGACTGGTGTATATGCACGGTCATTCTGGACAGCAGAATAGCAATGCTGACTATTCGTGGACTGGGTATTTGACTTCAGGGCAATACAGATTTTGTTCTGGAGGTAACAATAATCCGGGATCTGTTCACTTAGATGTGACTCGCATTCAATAGTCTCTTTTGGGTCGAATATGAGTATATTTTTACTCATTAACGTATGAAGGGTGCATGCTGTAGTTATTTTCTGTGACTTCTTTGCTAAATCTCCTTGAATGCCACGAGATTGAGTGAAATGTACCGACAACAGCTGCTTTGAAGTACCGGATCTCTGTATCCATATGAACTTCGTGCGGCGTTTTGCAGCTCAGCGCTCTTCCTGAGGACCTGCGTCTTCAAGCTCAGGTAGCGCTTGATAAAATGCTCGCCTGGTCATAAAGAGGGTTTTGGTTGACACCGATAGGCCTCTATGAGGTCTGGGTTCTCTCTCATTGAAGTGATGATTGTTGCTAGCATGATGTCGGGAGCGGCTGTATTGATGGCCAATATGGCTAAGCAGACGGCAGTGCAGAATGCGACCCAGCTTACCCGCACAAATCTGGATAATGAAATTACGGCATGGCGTTCGGTACTAGGGGATAACACAACGTGTGTAAATGCATTTAGTGCAGTGACTATGATTGGAGGGGTAGGGTATACGTACACGAGTGGGCAGTCGGTCACCGCAGGAGGATTGACTCTTCGAGTTGGTTCGTCGTTGGGTACATCGAATACGCAGATTACAGGGCTACAATTACTTGGGGTTGGGCAGATTTACCCACTCCCTTCGGTTACTACTATAACAGCGTCTGGGAGTACGCAGTATGCACTGCCTGGGACGAGCACGACTGTTACGGTACGAACTCTTGCAACTGCATTGCGTATTTTTACTGGTCCCCCACCGTCGGTGACTACTGTTCCTAACGGTTCCATGAATATGCAACGGGATATTGGAATGACTGTCAGTTACGATACTAGCGGGGGGCGGATTCGAGCGTGTACCACATCGATTGACCAATTAATTATGTGCAGGGATCTTGGTGGGAATCTTAATACGAATGGGCTGTGTACACAATGGACAAGTACAGTGTCTATGAACAGTATGGCGATTGGATCAACTGCAGTTCCAGGTGGGGCTAGTGCGGGAGCATATTTTGATCCCAGCGGCAATGCAACAATTGGTGGCACGTTGAGTGCAGGTGCGACGAATCTTAGTTCGTTGACGGCAACGGACACGAATCTTGCCAGTACCTTGACTGTGACAGGCACGGCGAATCTTAGTTCGTTGACGGCAGCGGTCACAAATCTTGCCAGTACCTTGACTGTGACAGGCACGGCGAGTCTGAATACATTGACGGCAGTGGGCACAAATCTTGGCAGTACGTTGACTGTGATGGGCACGGCGAATATTAATTCTCTGTCTGCATCAGGTCTGGCGACTCTTGAAGGGTTGAACGTAGTGGGTGGGGCAACTGTGGGGAAGGTGACAGTGGGTACTTCTTTGAATATGTCTGTAACTACGAGTGCGCCGAGTATTTCGTGCACGACGGCACTTAAGGGACAAATGACCTATGTTTCAAACGTAGGTCTCTATGTGTGTAATGGTACGAGTTGGGAGTCGTTTAGATAATTCTTATCTTCATAATATATTGAATTATTTTTTTAAGACTAAATGTAACCGTTCGTTTGGGTGCTGTTTCGGGGGTTTAAGGTGGCTGGCATACTGCCAGACATGAAAAATAAACATCAAAAAAATCTTCCCAAGTCAGTCAAACGGTCCATTGAAGAGATCAGTCTCATTATCCAGGAGCTGCG
>CAIUGE010000055.1 GCA_903898645.1 Oligoflexia bacterium
CAAAAGTCATCAAGCTTCTAATCTTGAGACCTTAACGAAATTGACGAAGAGCAAGTTGAAGAAAATATCAAAGAACAAAAAAACTCTTCGAGGTATTTTTTTACGTTCCAAAATTGCAAAATTTATGAAATGATCTATATTACTACGCTCAACTTAGCTCATAACGCTCTCAACAAGACAACACCGGAAACACCTATCCTCACTTTTAAGAATTTACCAGAACTCGCTCATCTCGACCTCTCGAACAACACCCGCCACAACCAAAAAATTCTCGATTGCATTTTTAATGATCTACCAAAACTTTCAACACTCTCTCTGGATTATAGTGTTATCACCACAGCATGCAGAGACAGTTTGATGCAATCCTTACCACAGTCAACGAACCTCATTAAGGTCAACCTGACTAGCCCCGATAGCTCCCCTGTCTTTATCAAATTCTTACAAGAGCGCGGGCTCGACGTCCCCCATTAGTATAGAGCCTTGAGCGTTCCCTCAATTTTCTCTTGTATCGCCTTCATTCTTTCCTTACACTCGGGTCATGAGTGATCTACGCCGTGTCGAAAAGCCTTGGGGATATGAAATCATTTGGGCACATGCCGATAAGTATGTTGGGAAAATCCTTCATATTAAGGCGGGCCATAAACTTTCACTGCAGTACCATGAAATCAAAGACGAAACTGTGTATGTACATACAGGCTCAATGACTCTTGTATTAGAAGACAACCATGGCACCCTCCAGGAAGTCTTGATGCAAGCAGGAGACGCCAGACGTATTGAACCTGGCAAAAAACACCGCATGATCGCCCATACAGACACCGACGTGCTTGAAGCTTCAACGCCTGAGCTCGATGATGTTGTAAGACTTGAAGACTCCTATGGCCGAGCCTGAATAAGAACTGCAAACCACTCTTCTTTCTGCCCAAGGATACTGTGACAGCCGGGCAAGAGAGCCCGATAACAGCTAAGAACCGGTGCCATATCCTGTTCCAGTAGTCCAGAAAGCACTAAAACTCCGCTTGGATCAAGATGCGCAACCAATGTGGCGGCATACTCCAATAGTGTCGAACGCAAAATATTTGCAACAATCACCTGGAAGCGTTCATCAGGCAAGGTATCCTGAAAAACAACATTAACCTGATTCAGTGCAGCATTCTCCCTAGCATTCTCACGAGCTGAAGCATCTATCTCAACACCTAGAACACGGCGCGTGCCACGCCGAGCAAGTGCAATAGACAAGATCCCTGAACCGCTCCCAAAATCGAGAGCCTGACTCACAGGCTGCATAGTACCCAAGAACTCTAAACAAAGCTGCGTTGTTGGATGCGTCCCCGTACCAAAGCCTGCACCCGGATTTATACGAATACTTGTTGGCTCATCCCCAATGTACCACGGTGGCACAATCTTCCAAGGTGGCACATCAATACCGTGCCCACCTTCAAAGACTGTCGCCTTCCATTGCGCCAACCAGTCCTGCTCTTCTTCTGTCTGAATACCAAGTGCAACACCACTTGATTTAAGAACAAGCATGGCCTTTTCAGCATCACCTCGATCATAAAAATAGGCTCTAGCATCACACATGTCCTGATCAGAAATCCAATCGCGCTGCACAGGCGCTTCAGCCACATCCAAGGCATCGGCAAGCACTGTCCCCTCGTCAATACCCGCGAGACCAGGTAACGCTTCCCA
Source organism: Oligoflexia bacterium (assembly GCA_903898645.1). GTDB lineage: Bacteria > Bdellovibrionota > UBA1018 > UBA1018 > UBA1018 > CAIUGE01. The sequence continues at coordinate 1,687 of CAIUGE010000055.1, forward strand.
CATCCATGCAAAAAATGCCTCACGCTCTAATACGAGCTGTCCCTCGAGCGAAATCGCTCGCGGGACAGCCATGGAAATAAAAGAAATCACGTCTGATCCGGAGTATCAGTAGGTTCAGGCTGCCCAGCATCACGCTTCCCGTGCTGCCCGCCACGACGAAACTTACCACCACGACGCCCACGAAGCGATCGACGCGCTTGCCCTAGCGGCGCTGGAGAATTTCCCTGAGAATCACCCCCACCACCCCGAGCATGAGAAAGCCTCGCTAATGCAGCATCCTGCGCTGCCTGAGCACGCAAAAATGCTAAACGATCCTCTTCTTCATGCGGATCAGTTGCAACTGCTGGGGTCGCTACTGCTTCGACTGGACGAGGCCGTATCACAGGCAAAACTTGTGCAGAAGGCTCAACCGGTGGCACAACGACACGCACACGCTGAGCCTTTGGCTTTGGCTCAGGACGTTTCGCTGCCGTCTTTTTCTCCGACAGGACTTCAAACTGCTCAGCATGAAAATCAGCAACAGATTGAAGATAGATAACCTTTTTATAACGCTTCTCGATCATATCGAGCGTATCACGCTCATCAATAGCGAGAATATCAATCACATCAGGGTGCGCCTGCACCATGATCTTCGAAATCTCTCGCTCAATGCCCTCTCTCTCCATCTCCCGCATTGCTTCATAGGCAACAGTTTGCTTACTTTTCACAAAGCCTTTGCCTTCACAGTGCGAACATGACTCACAAAGCGAACGAATGATGGTATCCCGCGTCCGCTTCCGAGTCATCTCAACTAAACCTAGCTCCGATATTTTTAGAATAGAGGGGCGCGCACGATCTTTCTGAATCGCATCTTCCAGTGCACGGTACACACGGTGTTTATTTTCCTCTTTTTCCATATCAATCAGATCAAGAATAATAATGCCGCCACAATTTCTCAAACGTAACTGGTAAGCAATTTCCTTTACTGCCTCAAGATTCGTCTTCAAAATCGTATCTTCGAGATTCTTTTTCCCGACATACCGACCCGTATTCACATCAATTGCGACAAGCGCCTCTGCCTGATCAATAACAATATAACCACCTGATTTGAGCCAAACCTTCCGCTCAAGTGCACGCGATAATTCTGTCGAAATGGCATAAGCATCAAAAATAGGAATATCTCCATGATAAAGCTCTATTTTTTGCTTCAGAGACGGCATAAAATGCGCGACAAATTTCTGAATATCTTGAAAATGTATTCGCGAATCAACAATAACCTTATCTGTTTCTTCGGTCACCCAATCACGTACAGCTCGCAAAACAGCATCAAGATCCTCATACACCATCGCAGGTGCACTGACCGTAGCCGCCTTCGCCTGAATTTCAGTCCAAAGATGCGTCAGGTACTCAATATCCTGCTTGATACGACGCTCCGACTGCTGCTTACCACTTGCAGTACGTACAATAAACCCAAGCTCTTTTGGACGATTCCGCTCAACATACTCGCGTAATCGTCGCCGCTCATCATCACGTTCAATCCGGCGAGACACCCCGACATGATCAATAGTTGGCATACACACAAGATGCCGACCAGGTAAACTGATATGGCACGTAAGTCGCGCACCTTTGGTGGCTATAGGATCTTTTGCAATCTGCACCAAAACTTCCTGACCTTCTTTGAGAAGATCCTGGATATTGACTACAGCCTTTGCTGGACGAAGTGTCGCTTTCTGACGTACACGACGATCCCGCGCACGAGGCGCCTGAAATGCTTTTTTCTCATTATGGTGACGACGCGGCGCCACCTCAACCTTGTCATCAGGCTCCGCATCAATACCAGCCCGGTCTGATTCAGGAAATCCTGTGTCATCGAGCTGCTCCTGATAGCTTGCAGGATAGTCTTCCTCTTCATGTGTCTTACGAAAACGCTTCTTATGCTTCTTAGGCTGCTCCTCGCCCTCAATAAAAAGCTCACCCTGCGTCTCATCTGCAATGACTTCCCCTTCGACTGCAAGCACGGGCTCCACCACCACAGCAGGCTCAGGTATCCCCTCCAAAACGGGAGACTCATCTGCAAGTGCCTCCATACCTGGCAAGATGCCCTGCACAGGCATAGGCATCTCCTCTAAAGGCGCTAACTCGCCTAATTCATCTGTATGAACATGCACATCATCGACATACAAAAAAGCAGCTTTATCGAGCCCAATGTCCACAAATGCAGCCTGCATGCCAGGCAAAACACGTGTTACACGCCCTTTATAAATATTCCCTACAATACCCTTTCCAGAAGCACGCTCAACTAAAAGCTCCTGGATCTCGCCATCTTCCATGAGCGCAATACGCGTCTCTGGTAAGGATGCATTTATGATAAGTTCATTTGCCATGTAATATACTCCCTTGCTATGCGCGCCTTATCTGCCATGAGGCATTGTCAGTCACACTGTGAAATTTCATCATTATGACGCGCTCTGATAATCTTCGTGTGCGCACTTCTTGCAGCACATACCCCATATCTACCACTGCCCAAGCTTTTGACCTAGTTTATCCTCGGCTCTAAGGCATTTTTCCTACCACAAAAATCTCCCCCCTTCCAGATTCCTCTGAAAAGGGAGATGCTATTTCCTCCAAAGCAAGTTAGGATCCTGCAATGCTAAGCTCTGTGATCGAGCACACTCTGCTCCATGTTCAGGCAGGAGATGATGCTATTGTAGCACTCTGTAAAGAGGCAGAAGAACATCATTTTTTCGGTGTCTGTGTCGCACCGAGGTTTATCCCGCTTGCTCGCAAACACCTACCTTCCTGTAAGCTCATATCAGTCATCGGCTTCCCCTGCGGATTTACTGATACGGCAACAAAGTGCTTTGAGGCTAAAACTGCCTACCAAGCAGGCGCCAATGAGCTCGACATTGTCCTCCCTATCAACTTACTCAAGACCCCAGGCACAAACAGCATCCTCCTAAGTGAAATGCGCATGATTCAGCAAGCAGCACCTTGCCCCCTGAAGGTTATTATCGAAACCGCCCTTCTCACAGACGATGAAAAAAAACGTATCTGCCACCTCGCTGATGAAGCAGGTATGGCCTTCATCAAAACATCAACAGGCTTCCATGCAGGCGCCACAATACACGACATCGCCCTTATACGGGCTCACTCTACTGCCGGCATCAAGGCATCAGGCGGCATCCGCACACGGGCGCAGGCTGAGAGCATGCTTGCAGCTGGCGCAACCAGAATCGGGACAGGCTCTGCCATGGCGATTATCCAGGAGGCTTCGTGAGGATTTTTTGGGTCGTTTTGGATGGTCTTGGAATTGGTGCACTCCCTGATGCACACAACCTTCAAGCCAACACCCTTGCCCACATTGTCGACACATGCCCAAGACTTCAGATTCCAACACTTGCAGCGCTTGGCCTGAAACACCTCTGCGCACTCCCTCCACAAAAACCTACCATTCTACCAGGCACCACAGCCCACGGCCGAGCTATGGAGGCATCCCCTGGCATGGACACACTGACTGGTCACTGGGAAATGGCAGGTGCAATATCAGAAAAACCTTTTGTGACATTCCCAAATGGCCTACCTCAGGAACTTCTCAACGTCTGGCTCGAAGCCTGTCAGCTGCCTGGTTATATTGGCAATACTGCAGCAAGCGGCACGACAATCCTAGAACAGTACGCTCACGAGAGCATCCAGACACACAAACCCATTGTCTACACAAGCGCAGATAGCGTCTGGCAGATTGCAGCCCACGAGGAGCATTTTGGACTCACAAGACTCTATGAAATCTGCGAAAAGGCCCACTTACTCTCCTCTGATTACGGAATCGCTCGCGTGATTGCACGCCCCTTTCTTGGCCCTCCCTGGGTGCGCACATATAGACGCTATGACTACTGCATCAGGCCACCTATCACGATCCTCAATAAACTTGAAGAAGCAGGACTCAAAACACTTGGCATTGGAAAAATAGGAAGTATTTTTTCAGAGCAGGGCATTACACATTCTCATCCAACGGCTGGCAATAAAGACGGACTCGAAGTCCTCCAGGCAAATGTTCGGTGTGATTATAATTTAATCTACTGCAATCTCATTGATTTTGACATGCTCTACGGCCATAGACGTGACGCTAGAGGATTCGGTAATGCTCTTGAATACTGCGACGCAGCACTTGCAAGCTTTATTGACGCCATGGCATTAGGTGACGGCCTCATTATTACAGCGGATCATGGCAATGACCCTTTAGCGCCCGGCACAGACCATACGAGAGAACATGTTCCTATCCTCTGTTTACATAAAAACAATGCCTCAGGCAGCCTCGATCTTGGCACACGCGCCACATTTGCAGATATGGGCGCCACTATTTTCGATGCACTTACCCATAACCAATCTCAGGGCAGTTTTGCCCATTTCTTCCAGGAGGCTCCATTATGCTTGTAGAACTTCAAAAACGATTTTCTGATCTCAAGCCAGACTATGGGCTCATCTTAGGCTCTGGACTTGGTGCTATTGCCAACGCCCTTCAAGATGCCCAAAGTGCTCCGTATAGCGACTTCTCCTTCTTCCCAAACTCCCATATTGCAGGTCATGCAGGCCGTATCCTCTATGGCCGTATTGGCACAAAACAGGTACTTATCTTCCAAGGTCGTTTTCATGCCTACGAAGGACACCCTGCATCTACGGTCACACTCCCAATTACACTTCTCCATGCCTTGAAGGCAAAAACAGTGATTCTCACAAATGCTGCAGGTAGTCTGGACCCATCCTTCTCTGCAGGTGACATTATGCTCATTGAGGACCACCTCAATCTGACTGGTTCATCACCCACAGTCGGCCCCAACGAGGACCCTTATCCTCGTTTTCTCAATATGACAGAGGCCTATGCCCTAGACCTGCGCAAAAAAGTTCTGGCAGATGCCAAAAAACTCTCCATCCCCCTTAAACAGGGCGTCTATGCAGGAGTCCTCGGCCCATGCTACGAAACACCAGCCGAAGTCCGGATGCTGCGCACTTTAGGTGCTCATGCAGTAGGCATGTCGACGGTTGCCGAATGCATCAAGGCTCGTCACTATAGCATGAGTGTCCTTGGTATCTCTTGTATCGCAAATGCCGCCTTTGACGGTATCCAGCAACAAGCCCCACTCTCCCACGAAGAAGTGCTCGCAGTCTCAGCCCAAGCAGCACACAATATAAGGACCCTCGTCGAGGCTTTTTGTAGTTAAGGAGTATAAGGTGGCGGCGGATACCCAGGATATCTTTGAATAGAAAAAAAGCACTCCTTGGCATACTCAATCCAAGAACGGGCTCTGCGCATTGTCGGAACCCCATCTGTTATAAACAGACTCGAGTCATGCTGCCGCACCTCGCCACCGTACACCACACCCAAAAGATTATTGCCATCATCGAAAACAGCTGCGCCTCGATACATCGCATCGTAATCAATAGAGTGCATAATTATACCACCAGGAAATCGTGAGAATTGAGCTGCCGTTGCATGAACAGCGCACACCTCAATATCCCACACCCGAACATTGGCCCTATGGATTGTATAATTTGCAGCTCGCTGAAATGGAGCATAATGAATTCTTGCAGAAGGTCGCAGCACAGGTTGAGTGAGCGTCAAAAAAGCAATATGCCCCTCTACCTTTTTTACACCTTCGATAAAAACGTACGTCTCAGGAAATATACCAACCTGAGGAAAAAAAACCCACGCCCGCACAGAATTCACAAACTCCCAATCCTCGAATTCCTGTGTATGATCATCCATCAAACAGTCGCTTGCCGTTATCACCTGAGTTGGAGCAATTAAAATTGCAGTACAGTGCCCACTCTTATGACCAGGAGTAGCCAACAAAGCTACGGAAGGGTGCTGCTTAGAATAAGGACTCCCATACACGAACCCGCTTAGGAACATGATAAAAAATGACATAATGCACCAATATCATGCGATGCACAAAACTTACAGAAGAAATGCTTGCAGTCTCAGCTCAAGAGTCCCACAATGATGACACGGAGGCATCCATTGTTATCAGATCTCTTGCATCATGCACGCAACGCACTGAACCACGCCTACAGCCCCTATAGCGGGCACAAGGTAGGGGCTGCACTTCTCCTGTCGGACCAAACCATTATCACAGGTTGCAACATCGAAAATGCGAGCTATGGCGCAACTATTTGCGCAGAACGCTCGGCTATTTGCCAAGCTATTACCCAGTACGGCCACCCACTCAACATTAGTTCACTCGTCGTTATGACTGACGCCCCAGATCCATGGCCACCATGTGGCATGTGCCTCCAGGTGCTCGCTGAATTCAGCCATCAAGACATGCCCATCACACTCACCACTGTGACAGGCAAAATAACCCACCACATTTTCGCCCATTTCCTTCCACACCAATTCCACCCAGCGTATCTCAAGTAGAACGTTTTCTCTTTGCAATAACGCAATGTGCTGTTCTAGATACATCCATCCCTTCTCCTTATATCCATTCATGCTTTTACAGATTGCACCACCAACCTCAAACTGCTTAAAAAGCTGGCTTCATGAAATGAACAAGAAAATAAAACTCCCGAGTTTCTAAAAAGTTTTTTCTGGGCACTCATAAGCATGCACCGAGGCAAAATCGAAAGATATACTTAAACTTTATTACGCACATTACCTCCAACCTTTCAATAATGAAAACAACACCCTCAGCATTCAGCTCGAAGCACTCAGCCCAACTGAACGCGACACTATCAATAAAAGCCCAAATAAATCCTTTCGAGACACTAAGCATCGGATTATACCGACAACTTCACCTATCAATGAAAAGCAAGAAGAGCCAGCAATCCATCTCCTCGACACATGGGCCGCTTTGACTCCACAGGAGATGAACATCATCCGCACGATCAAGAAAAAGAAAAAAATATTCTCTCGATGAGCTAGAGATGAATTTTAAAAATAATTTAAAGGCGAATGATTTCCAGGATTTTATTAAAATTATTGACGGACGAGCGAAACAGATTCAGCACGGCGACTAGCAACTCGCTCTTCCTTATTTCCCTGCTCAAGAGAATACGTTCAAACATTTAAATTTTGACTTATCTCACACCAAAAGAAAGAAATGGGGCTTGCAGATGTTTTTAAGGCATATGCACTGTAACGCGCCTAAAGCTCCTTAGCGAGAATTTTGCGCTTTTGATCTTGGAACTCTTCTTCAGTGAGTACACCACGATCACGGAGCACTTGAAGACGCTCCAGTTGCGAGATGATTAATGCAGAATTATCCGAGAAATTAAAACGAAACACTTGCTTCACGCTTGAAATCCACACATCGACAACGGGTCGCTCACTTTTTCCATATACTACCATCGTATCTGCAAGCAAATCATGAAGAGCCTGCTTTTTTTCAGTGAAAAATGCGAAAAAAAACCCGGCAAACAACAGCGCTGAAGAAAAAAACTTAAGAAAATTACGAATACTTGCGACTCGCAACGACAGACGCTGCCCTGCCAGATCAACAACCTGAATACCAACAAGATACTTCCCCAAAGTTGCCTGCAGTACTGATGATTCTAAAATTGGGGCATAGAAAAACAAAACAACTATCCCTCCTAAAAATGGCATACTATAATTTCCAATTGTACAGGGAATACACAAAATTATCGCATCTAAGACAAACGCTAGAAATCGTTTTTCAATAGAAGCATAGGATGAGTCGACCAATTCAGGAGTTACCATACCTCATTATACCTAACACCACACAATACTCTGTTCAAGCTATTTTTCCAAAAGCCCCCCTTATCGCCGCCATATCCGAGCAGCAGCCCGCATCAGACGCCCAATGCGCCCCCCCATACATACGTCTACGATTTCATCGACACAGACTCCAAGACACTCTTGGCCAAAAGTTCGAGCCTCAGGTGACTGCAATAAATATTTCGCGTACTGAGCCCAACTGCGACGCATTCCGGAGATATAGTCCGTTACAAACACTCCATCCACAGTATCTCGACTATAAACAATACCTACAAACCGATTCTGAGGGTCAAAAACAGCTGCACCTAGATACCCAACATGCTCACTCATACGCATAGATGTACCGATTGGATGCGGCCGCAGCTTGCATTCAGCAAGCACCGTCATACTGCTTCCAGATACAGCATAGTGCGCACTGTGGACCATATAATTTTCTCTTTCTTGAAATGGAACAAAACGAAAATCTACAGGAATGCGAGTAGGAGCATCAAGAAAAAAGTACAAGAACACAATATTCCCTTTTTTTTCTCCAATTTGTATCTCAATATGCTCCTCAGGCAGCCCATTGACTGCAGGAAAATGAACCCAAGCATGATGTTCTCCCCATCGGTCACGATCAACATCAAATGGTATGCAATCAGCCGCTGTGACCATTTTATCTAAAGCAATCAGCGTCGCAGTACAATATCGCACCCCCTGCGCATGCTCAATAGACAGCATGGCAACAGCTGGATGGCAGTCCTGCTGCTCACACTGAATAGTTTCATGAGGATTCGCGTACGCACCTAGACCAAGAAGCAACAAAAAGAAAAGCATGCGGCCATCATAGCACGAAATACACTAAATTTATATATTATTAAAAACAAGAGCCTCACCGACTCTTTGGACAAGCCCCTCTATGCCAAACGCCTGCACAAGAAATGACCAATTGCGTTAAGTCTCATTTTTAATGGACACAAAACAGGCCTTGACAGGGGTTCTAAATTCAGGCAGTCTCCGGCTTCTATGTACGCAGTAATTGAGACGGGTGGCAAGCAATATCGAGTTCAGCCAGGCGATATTATACAGGTAGAAAAAATTGAAGGTGATCGTGGAACCACGCACCAGTTCGATCAGGTTATCTTTTTTAACAAAGGAACAATCGATCAGCCAGGCATCATTGTTGGGCAACCTAGCCTTCAAGGCGCCGTGGTAGAAGCTGAGTTCGTTGGCCAAGGTCGTGGCGAAAAGATTTTGATCATAAAAATGAAGCGCCGGAAACAGTACCGACGTACACAGGGTCACCGTCAGTATCTGACCCAGTTTCTGATCACATCAATCGCAAGCGGGCTAGGCGACATCGCAAAGCTTGAGGATGCAGAAAAAGCCGAAAAGCTTAAAAAGTTTCAGTCCCATCTAAAGCCAAAAGGCCTCGCTTTTAGCAAGCCTCGTGCTCAGACTCAAGGGGGTGCATATGGCACATAAAAAAGCCGGTGGTAGTTCTAGAAACGGACGCGACAGTAATCCAAAAATGCTTGGAGTGAAACGCTTTGGTGGCCAAAACGTTGGTATCGGCGAGATTCTCGTCAGACAACGCGGCACGCATTTTCATCCTGGCAAAAACGTTGGTTTGGGGCGCGACTTTACACTCTATGCACTCGTTGAAGGTGTTGTTGCTTTTGAACGCTACGATAAGAAAAGAAAACAGGTTTCTGTCCTTCCTGCAGCATAAATTATTTATTGAGTTAAAACTTCGAGGATGCGCGCTTCTTGGGATACAAGACAGTGCGCTTTCTTTTTTTAGGGACCTATGAAATTTATTGACGAAGCACGTATCAAACTCATTGGCGGACATGGTGGACGAGGCTGCGTGAGCTTCCGCCGTGAAGCATTTATCCCACATGGTGGACCTAACGGCGGTAATGGTGGCCGTGGTGGAGCTATTACGTTCTTCGCCAGCCGTCAACCTTTAAGCCTGCAAGATATCCGTCTCCAAAGAGTGTGCCGTGCAAAAAATGGCGAAGCAGGTGCGGGCGCTCAAAAAACAGGCCGAGACGGAGCTGATATTAGCATCGAAGTGCCTCTTGGTACGATGATTCGGGATGCCAACACAGGAGAGCTCCTTGCAGATCTTTTAGACGAGGGAGCAACCTGGTGCGCTTGCAAAGGCGGACGCGGTGGTAAAGGTAACAGCCATTTTGTCTCCTCAACACATCAAGTACCGAAATTTGCACAACCTGGAGAACCAGGCGAAGAAAAAGAGGTCTCTCTTGAACTCCGTCTTTTAGCCGACGTAGGTCTCCTAGGCGCACCTAACAGCGGGAAATCAACTCTTCTGCGCGCTGTCAGTCATGCCCGCCCAAAGGTAGGCGATTATGCCTTTACAACGCTCAGACCCCACCTAGGCGTTGTTCAGGACGGAGATAAGCGTGCTGTTGTCGCTGACATTCCTGGCATTATTGAAGGAGCCCATGAAGGCCATGGTCTAGGACATCAGTTTTTACGCCATATTGAGCGCACACGCAGCCTGATGCACGTCCTTGACGCCTCCTTAGGGATAGAGGCTATCGAAAAACAGTATGAGATAACCAGAAACGAACTTGGACTGTTTGATCCAAAACTCCTGGAGGTTAAGGAGTACCTAGTACTGAACAAGTGCGATATGCTCGACGATGCAGAGCTCAATCAACTCAAAAAGCATTTCCCTCAGGCGCACTGCATTTCAGCGCTCCATACCGTAGGCATTGATAAGATTAAAACACTCCTCTGCGCTACCGACAAAGAGCCCATCACCCTCCTTCCGGATGCAAGGAGCCTACGACCGTGAACTGGTCTCAGATGACAGCACTTTATGGAGGGCGCTTTGACCCTCCTCACAGCAGCCATAGGTCAGTCGCCGAAGGTCTCTTTACTACGCCTGGTATCAAAAACGTCATCGTCATCCCTTGCGGCAATCCAGCACACCGCCCGACTGTCACAGACGCATCAGAACGCCTCATTTTAGCTCAGCATACATTTGCAGGTCTTGAAAATGTCTATGTTGATGATTTCGAAGTGGAAGCAGCTAAAAACAACCCCCACCGCCCAAGCTACACATATGACACAATTCGCCATTTTAGCGCCCAACTTAATGAGTGTGCCTTTGTCATCGGATCGGACCAACTCGAGTTTTTTCACCTCTGGTACCGTTTCGAAGAACTTTTGACACTCTGCCACTGGATTGTCCTAGAACGCGCAGGGTTTGCAGACACAGAGATCCATATTGCGTCTCTCGTTGCCATTGGCCGGATTGTCTACGAAGAAGGTAACACCTACCACATCCAGGGCTGCAAAAGGATTTTGAAGGTTTGTCCAACAATCGCACCTGCTATGAGCGCAACAGAGATTCGCCATTCTATCGCTATCACAGGTGATGCACCAAAAAATTCCCTCATCCCAAGTGTCGAATCCTATGTACGTGCCCATGGATTCTACGGCATGAACCCTTCTCCGTAACTCAGGAGCATTCTGTAGCGTCATATATTTGCATAAATTTAATATATTTACTATCATCACAAAGCATATAGAGAGGCTTTTATGGTATTCTTTCTTTTTCTATCTATGTCTGCTTTTGCAGATCGCACTGCAAACCTAGGGGTTCTTAAAAGGTTAGCTGAAACCTACAGTGCAGCAGCGCGCTCAACGGCCTCCAGTGACTCCACAGAAGAACTAGCAGAACAAAGAGAGTTCGACGAAAAAAGCCAAATTCTCAATGTCCTTGGTCCCGCAATGATAGGCTACACTGCACATGAAGCTCATCGTATTTTAGAAGAAAACAAATATCTCGACGGCAATATGTTTGTTTATTATTTTTTTAAAGAAATCAAATCCAGGCTTGGCGTCTTTCTTGTAAACGCGCTACTCAAGATAGGCGCTGCTCCCTGTGAAATAAAAAGGTATTTTCTAACGAAAATGTCTCCTGAAGGAAAAGTCCTTTTTCACGAAATCCTCTCTCAGAATCTTCAAGATACCTTAGGCAACACCCGCTGTCTTGAAGAGATATTTGACAAATTTCTCACAACACAAGATATCATGAGGCCGTTTGAGTCCTTGCTTGAACAACACAAAGGAAGGATGAGAATACTTTTAACTATTCACAAAAACTATTTCTTAAAACCTTTTGATACTGAAAGAACGTACCTCACTCACATCATGGAAGCATGTTTCTGCCTTCCTATCGAGGAGCAACATCATGCTGCTTTGACTATCAATATTTTTGGAGACACATTAAGCAACTTATTAAATCAAGAGCTAGAAAAAGAGGCACCCCTACAACCATCGACGCCTCAAAGATTACGAGAAAAACTTTTTATTGTACGAAAAAAAAAGTTTAAAGAACTTGCAAAAGAGAAGACACATGACACAGTAGCTCTTTTTCGAGCCATCTCAGAGACGACTCGTCAGCAGGCCATTGATAGACAAAAACAATCGGTACCTGAAAAAGAACCCGAGCCCGTTGTCTCAGTACCACCCAACGAGCACTCAACAGCACGAACACTCGAAGAAAGACAACAACCCTTCGCTACCGAACAATCGTCTGAAATCATAGCGACAAAAGTATGCACTCTGCCCGACATAACTCAGCAACCATCCGAGATGCACCAATTAGACACATGGGCCTCTCTCTCTCAAAAAGAGCTGCGCATCATGAGCAAGTTAAGCAAGAACCATATATTCTCCGAATTAGCTCAAGGCCATTTCTTGCGCGACTTAAAAGGCGAAGATTTTGAAAAATTCGCAAAGCTCATCGGAGGACAGAAGGTAAAGGGCACTCGCGGCAGCGCCTGGGAATTCATGCTTCCTCACTTTCCTTATCAAGATGATAAATGTATACACGTGAACATTGACTTACCTCACAATAGAAAATCGATGCATGAGAAATCTATGCAGACTCTTAGTGACGCCATTATAGCAACGGGCCTGCCAGAGATTTTTACAGCAATGTACGAAAAGTAAAAGAAGGAGACCCAAGGCACAACGGACCTACGAATCTCCTATGCGCGCGCATAGATCCTGTGATACGCTCCGAACCCAATGACTTCACTTCCACTTCTGTGTGCCCGTGCCGCATTAGACAAGCAGGCCACTCAGGTACAAATTTTTCATACACAGTCCGCACTTGCTGACTATGTTATCATTTGCTCAGGCCAGTCAAATAGACAGGTGCAGGCCATTGCCGAGTCAGCTCGCATGACCCTCCTCACAGCTGGGTGTCGCCTCCGTCGCCATGAAGGCCTCAAGGATGGTCGATGGATCGTTATGGACTTTGGCGATGTTATCCTCCACATCTTCCAGCAAACGATCCGTGAGTACTATGATCTCGAAAGCACGATGGCTGACGCCGAACGTATCGAGATTCCTCACACTTTTTATCAATGAACCTCCATATCATTGCCTTTGGGAAATGCCGTACGCCTGGCCTCAAAGACACCAAAGCCTATTATCAGAAAATGATTTCGCCCTGGGCGCAATGCATGGAGCATGAGCTAAAAATTGAACCCCAAAGCTCCCGGCACCAATCTCAACTCCACGATAGTCGCAAGATAGACACCTTTTGCCAGTCACTTCCACATGCGAAGCTTTACCTGCTTGACGAGGACGGCAAAACCCAAAAAAGTTCTCTTTGGGCATCCATGCTCCAAAAAGAGATGGACCTTTATGGCCGTTTGCCTCTTTTTTGTCTCGCAGGTCCCTGGGGATTTGAGCCAGAGTGGAAGCAGCAACATCCTCGCCTTAGCTTAGGCATCCAAACACTGTCAGCAGATCTAGCGCGGATTGTGCTCTTTGAGCAGCTCTATCGTGCTTTAAGTATTTGCAAAAATCATCCTTACCATATTGAATAGGCACATGCTGTGCGTGATCTTAGATGGATTTGGCAAAGGCCCTGACAATGATGCAAATGCAATCACGCAGGCAAAAATGCCGTACTACCAGTACTTACAACACCATGCCTACCAATCAGAGCTTTTTACCCATGGCGCCTATGTAGGCCTGCCCGATGGCATTATGGGGAATTCAGAAGTAGGCCATATGACCCTCGGAGCAGGGCGCATTCTAGAAAGCGACCTGGTCACCATCAACCGTGCCATCCGCGAAAAAACATTTTTTACTAACCCTACACTACTAGCAGCGTGTCGAACTAAGACTGTGAACCTCTTCGGCCTCCTGTCAGATGCAGGCGTCCATAGCCACATAGACCACCTTTTTGCACTGCTCGACATGACAGAAAATGCACAGATCCATGCTTTTTTAGACGGAAGAGATACACCGCCCGGATCAGCGCGCACCTACCTTCTCAAACTTATGCAGCATCCCGCTGTCCAAGAAGGAAGAGCAAAAATCTCAAGCCTTTGTGGACGATCCTTTGGTATGGACCGTGATAATCGCTGGGAGCGCACAGATGCAGCTCTCCTCTGTATGCAAGGCAAAGGTGCATGTGCACAAGATCTCTTAGCATACCTTGATACGTGTCTTGCAACAGACGAATTTATCCCACCCATGCGTTTTACTGAGTATAGCCCAGGGCCTTGGATATCATGGAATTTTCGTGCAGATCGTATCCAGCAAATGGCCAAACGCCTTACTCCTATGACAACCATGACACCGATTGACCCCACCATTCCCCATCAAGCGGCTTTTATACAAGTACGCAATCCAGGCTTTGGTGACCGCCTGGCTCGCCATCATTTACGACAGCTCCGTATTGCTGAAACCGAAAAATTTGCCCATGTGACATATTTTTTCAACCAATCCCAACATGAACCTCATCAAGGAGAATCCCATATCCTCATCCCCTCTGTGCGTGATGTGCCAACCTATGATCTTGCACCAGCTATGAGCGCTTTTGCTCTCACAGAGAAAACCATCCAAAACCTTGGCACCTATGACTTCATTCTCCTAAATTTAGCCAATGCCGACATGGTCGGTCATACAGGCAACCTACAGGCGGCCATACAGGCCTGTGAAGTCCTTGATACCGCACTCATGCAACTAGGTGCCGCCTGCAAAGAAAAGGGAATCGATTTTTTTATCACAGCTGATCATGGCAATATTGAAGTTATGCGTGACCATGAAGGCAGACCTCATACCCAACACACTTTATCGCCCGTACCATGTCTCTTCCTTCCCAAAGAAGCCCGCACCATCAGAATGCCTGAAGGGTCACTCGCTTCCTGCGCGGACTTTTTTGCACAACAGATGCACCTATGACATGTAGTGGTTGCCATACTTTCTTTCCCATCCACTTCCCCCTCTGCCGCCTCTGCTGGACATCTCTCCAAGCACCTCCACCCATTGTCCCACCACTTGCACCATTCATCAGCATCCATGCACGCTATCTTCTCACTGATCCAAGGTACCGTATTATAAGAGAATGGAAGAAAAATGGCGGGTACCTTCTGAAACGCGCTATCCTCAGAGATCTCCAAGCTCCCGAAGTCGATGCTATTATTCCTATACCTCAGGATTTTTTTCGTGCCTGGCGACGCCATGGCTCACGCACCTGGGAATGTGCAAAAGCGCTTCATGCACCCATCATAGATGCATTGGTACGCACAGATAAAACACCCCAGGCACAAAAGACATCCCTTTTTGATCGCATAAGTAATCCTCCACGATTCAAACTTAAAGATATCAAACTTCCAAAACGCATCCTTCTTGTAGATGATATTATGACAACGGGCTCGACACTTCAGGCTGCCGCATCTGCGCTAACTGCTTATGAGCTTCACGCGTTTGTGCTTGGGATACGGCCGCAGCAACGCTACGAGCCTCCAAAAACGCATGTGCTGGACCATAGAGATCAGACAGCACCCAAAGCCCCTGAGGTCTAAAAAAAGCCTTCTGAGGTTTCCCTACCCCAAAAGCCTCGTCAATAAGCCGCACCTGCTCAGCAAAAATCGGCGTGTTGGGAAACATTTTTGCAATTACCTGTTTCATCTTGCGAAGTTTTTTTGATATTTGATGATTATCATCATCTTCACCTAGAGGAAGCGTCCAAACACTCTCATTGCCTGCAGCAAAGTAGCCACAAAAGAAATCATCCCCTATTTGTGCCATAAACGTTTCACGCCGTAACTCTTGGGCTTCATGCTGACAGACAAGCTGAAGTGCACCAATAGATGGATGCATGTTGAGGGGTTTTGGCACCCCTTGCATCCCAGCTAACACCTTAAAACTATCTGCATAGATCAGAAGATCCGCCTCAATCACAGTCCCTGAACCTAAAATAACTCCCCGAAGATGCCCATCTTGTATATCAAGTCCCGCAAGAGGCACCGACTCCTCAAGCGATACTGAACATACCTGCCGCAAGGAACGCTCGCATTCTAAAGCGCTGCTAAAAAAAGCTTGCTCGGTACTGCGTAGCATAGAAGCAGGCGCACCAATTCGTGGATCACGCAGGGCCCTCTGGTAGTACTCACGCGTAAAAAGCCCCATCTGTGGTATGCCCCACTCCAACTGAAAATGCTCTGCAAGCTCAAGCCATGAATCAACACCGCTATGCGATTCAAGTGCATAGTGCGTCATTAAAAGATAATTACTAGGTGTCTGAATCCAACTCACCTCACAATGCTGCTGACGTAAAAATCCTACTACAGCAAGTGCTGACCACCCATTCCCGACAACAAGTATTTTTTTCATGCATGACCTACAAAGGTCGAGTGCAACAAACGCACTGTTTCATCAATAGCCTCAAGAGGTACTGCAAGTGTCATCGTTGTCACACTGCCATGAAAAGCCACAATTTGTTTTTCAGCAAACATTTTAAAAATTTCACTTGCATCAATACGATCCCCCACCAATGTCACAGGCGCTAGGTCCAGTGCGCACTCCCACTTCTTCACTCCACCTTCCTGCTGGAGTCTTGTCAAAAGCGCATTCCAGTCAGCAAGACTTTCCCTCTCAGCAAAAAAAGCAGTATGCCCCTGCTCCATGGTAGGCGCTAGTACTGATAGCTCCCCAGCATGCGCCAACATATCACCCTCAATCGTGAGAAAAAAACGACTTCGATCAGCCGCAACTCCCATCACAGAGCACGCTTCAAGATCAGCAGCTTTCATCAAAGCTCGGTCCATCAACTGCGTCCCTCCCTCAAAACTGGTACTTGCCTCAACACTCATAGGAACTCCATATTTCTGTGCTAGTGCCACACACCGAGGATGCAGGACACCTGCACCAAAACTCGCAAACTCGAGCATACGATCAAAAGGCAGTACCGCATAATGCCGTGCATCTGGCACAATGCGCGGATCCGCCGAATACACACCTGCAACATCAGTAAAAATACGACAGATATCAGCTTTGAGTGCAGCTGCCAACGCAACAGCAGTGGTATCTGACCCCCCCCTTCCAAGCGTTGTGATCTCTTTAGTCTCACTCACACCTTGAAAACCCGCCACAATTGCCACTTTCCCTTGATTCAGAACCTCAACCACACGCCCTGGCTTGATCCATCTGATAGATGCTCGCCTATGCCTCCTGTCAGTAACAATGCCACTTTGAGAACCTGTCAAAGATACAGCCTGAATACCCCGATCAGCGAGTGCCATCGAAAGCAGTGCCATGGAGATACGCTCCCCTACCGACAAAAGCATATCCATTTCTCGATGCGGACACGCATGAGAAACCTTTTCAGCAAGCGCAATAAGCTCATCCGTCGTGTCACCCATTGCCGACACGACAACAACAAGCCTCATACCCCTTTTGACATCCTCCGCAAGACGATCAGCCACAGCGCAGATTTTCTCTGGTGAACCAACAGAAGAACCACCAAATTTCTGCACAACTAAAGAGTTCATGCGACTCTCATACCATATTTTTTCTTAAATCATCTATTCGTGCGTATACAGCGCCTTGCCGTAGTCTGGACCTCACCTCCATATACTGGCGGTAGCATCGATCGCAGGCTCACCTCTAGAACAATCAATCCTAGCTCTCTTGCTAGGAGGCAGGTGAGGATCTGGACGAAGCTCTGGAGGCGACAAATGATGGGTATGAGCAAACGCCTGCAGCGTCTGCTGCGCATCCTTACCAAGACCAGTGGCAGCTTGAGACAGCTTATTAAAAAAATCAACAAGAGCCTGACCTTGAAGCGGAGTTACATACAAGCAAAGAATTGGACTAAGATTCAGCTGCAAGTGCTTGTCCCGAGCAACGTCCTGAATTACATGGCTCAACTCAGGAAAATCAGTTGCAGCTTGAGCTAGCACACCAGGAGATAGATCACCAGCAGCACCTAAAACCTTAGCTGTGCCGGCAGACAACTCACCAGTTGTGCTCCACTGCCGAGCTGTACCCTACAAAAATCAGCATAAATATTATCTTCATGCTTTCATTTTATATTTTTTACATAGCAAAAAAATATGTATCATAAGTGACCTGAGGCAGGCGAAGCAAGACGCTATATATCAAGTGGGCACCCAAAAGAAAGAAAGGTCAGCTTTTTGCCGATGCTCAACTCATTACCAGCAGAAGTGAACGCACTATCTTTCGTTACCTGACTCTTGAAGGCCAGGATCTTGAAACTCGTCATAGATGAACAACCCCATCCAGTCCGGAAGGGGCTGCAAGCGTCAATGCGGCCACCAGACGCTCTTGCCTCATATGAAGGCTCAGGATCATGATGGAGCGAATTTCTACCATCAGGATGCACGCGGGTCTCCTGATTGGTTGCCGTCCTTCAATCATCCAGACTGTGTGAGCCCCACTATACGGCGCAGATGAGTCAGTTCAGTCCAAGCACAATTAAGAGGATGCTCGCAACGATAGGAGGCAAAAGCGAGCCAAAAAAGACCCCTCAACTACTAGCGGGTAGGCTCGGGTAGGTAACTGCTCAGGCCTACCCGCTATTCGTCAAACGACATCCCAAAGTCAGGCCGCCCCATACCCATACACTCTGAGATAACATCTCCCACCTTAGCTAGCCCATTAGAACCTCTCGCGCGACAAGCAGCAGCGGGAGGCTCTATCTGCGTACGAGGCCGCTTAGCAATAACTTCTTTTATCCATAATTGAAAAAGCGGATCCCTGCTAATCTTCTGCTTAACGGCTCTAGCTGCACCAACAACCGCATTCATCTTTTCTTCCTCGGTCAACTCTCTGTTCTGAAGAGCACGAGAAGCTGCATCATAGAGCTCCCTGACACCAGAGAATCTCCGAAGAACAGCCTTTCCACTTTCACCAGTATCGACTTGCCTCATATCCGCAGCACGAATCTGCGCAAACTGAATCGCGGCGTCAAGCTTAATTTTGGTAGTAGTGCGATCAGTAGCAGCATTGACAACAGCCACTGCAGCAACCGCAGCATCAGAAGCGAGCGTAGCTTGAGCTGGATTTAATTTTTTCAGCTCTAGTGACAAAGAATAATTTTCAAGCGCATCCAAATAATGTTTCGTTAGGACGCCCATATCGCTAGCGGTCATCATTGCCAAAGCATGACCCACAAAAATAAGCATAAAAATTATCTTCATTTATCGATTTTAGCCTTTTTACAGAACTAAACCAATGCGTGTCACAAATGATTGAGGCGCATCAGCTGACATCACCCAATCGTTTAGGGACTCTATTTGCAGACTCCCTAAACACTCTGCGTGCATGCCGTCGATATCGACGACGCCGAACATCTGGGGGGTCCCGCACATCAAGGGATGCAAGATTACGTGTTCGATCACTTGGAAGCGGTAATCTGACGGTCATACCAAACGCAAGCGGTCTCAGTGGTGACATTTGATTCAATTCCGCCACGGGGTCAACTTTTAACCCAAACTTGCGTGCTATTCTTTGAAGCGTCTCACCTCGCCGCACACGGTAGGTAAGAAACTCAACCTCACGTGGGAAAGCTGCATGATTGTACACCTCTAAGAAACGATCCTTTGTCCATGCAGGCAATTTGAGGCGGAATTTTGCTGCCTGAGGAGGTGTGCACCAACGCAGGACCTCCGGATTGAGCGCTTTAACTGTTGCATAAGAGAGCCCTGCAGCTTTTGATATTTTGAGCAAATCAGCTGGGCTTTCTACCTCAAATTCAGCAAGCTGCTCACCACCCACCTCACCCGATTTCGTCAAATGTGGCGTAGGCACAGGCTGCGCAAGTAATTTTTTCTCGTCATGAGGCACTGGCACAAGTGCAAGCTCCTCTAATGTCACATCACTTGCTGAGACAACCTTAACAATCTCTCCGTCTCCAGCAATTGCCTCATCAGGAGCTGGCCTCACCATAGCTGCTTTAAATCCAAACTGCTCACGATTCTTCGCGATAATAGCAGCTGCTATAATTTTTGGCACATAATCACGTGTTTCTGGCCTTAAAAATGAATATCGTGCAAGCACCCAAAAATCTCGCGTTCCATAGCGGCGCATAGCGCGCCCAACCTTCGACTCGCCCGCATTGTACGCTGCCGCTGCTAATTCCCAATTTTGGAATAAACGGTACAGGTCCCGCAGGTAATCAACTGCAGCCATGGTGGATTTATGGATATCACGACGCTCGTCAATCCACCAATTAACAGCGAGCCCATAACGTTTACCTGTTGCTGAAATAAATTGCCATGGACCTACAGCCTTGGCATGCGAACGTGCCAAATTATTAAACCCACTTTCAATCATCGCCAAGTACACGAGATCTTCTGGCATACCAGATTTCTTAAGCAGAGGCGCAATATAGGGCACAAAGTACTCTGAACGAGTTAAATACTTCTCAAAATAACCTCGCCCACGATGGCTGAAGTAATCGACCCAAAAGGCAACCCGGGAGTTGAGCGTAACAGGAAAGTCAAAATGCGTGTTTTTGAGCTTCACACCAGCAATAATCATCTCTGGTTCAGGAACAACAGGTGGAGCCACAATAACTTGCGGCTTTTCAGGCACGACCACCTCTTGAATCACCGTCTCTGGGATATGGGCACAACCCATCAAAAGACATAAGAGCATTTTGTTTCTCATACCATCGCATCTCCCATTTCGCCACACCCCGTCTTTAGAGTGTACCACGAGACTGTGGCTTTCCCGCCCTTCCTTTTTTACCTTATACACTTTTCAGTTAATACTTTAGTAAATTACTCCGATACTCAGAAGGAATCAAAATCGCACATGTAAGTGGCGCGATTCAGAACCATGGAGGCAATGCGTGCGATTTTTTTATATTCAGTTTTTTTTTACCCTATCATTGTGCAGTGCGTCATTTTTGACTATCACGCGCTCATTCATTGCTCCGCCTTATGCGATACAGCGCATTAAGCTTGACAAACGCTTTTCCCGCTATTTTAAGTCACATGCCGATCACACACTGAGCATGCAACGAGAACGCTATGCAAAGCTTTCTCAGCTAGACGTAAGCTTCTTCCAGCACATGTATAAGGATATCCCTGTTCTTGGCTCTATGGCTGTTGTCACAGAAAGCCCCATCACCCATGAATCGATACGCAACAAAATGCGAGATTTTCACATTGCTGTCACGCCTGACGTATCTATCACAGAAGCTCTCTCCATCGCTCATAAAGAAAACCTTACCCCTGTATCACTCCCTACACTTGCTATCTTACCAGATACGACACCGGGATCAGCCCACCTCGTTTATATGCTCAGTATGCGTAACCCGACAGGTTTTGGAAATGAAGATCTCATTATTGATGCACACACAGGCCACCTGGTAGCAGAGCTCAGTCATATGGACTCCATTGCCCCCTTCCGCGTTATCTCAGCTGAAAATAAAGGACTTCTTGTTCAAACCAGACTTCATTACCCACAGATCCTCACACTCCAAAACATTGCAGACTGCAGCGCGACTGATCTTGCGACACAGAACGTTAGTATCTTTGAACCAAAAGATTGCCTCGAACTATCCTTAGGCCATACAGTACAACGTGACGCAGAGGGCAAAGAGTACTGTCAAATTATCGACCACCAATCCGGTCGACCGATGGAGATCCATCCAGACTCTTGCACCCCCATCGTTGGCAATAACCATATATTCACAGCACCTGATACAGCCGCAGCGAATGCTATAAGAAATGCTGAAAGATCCCTTGCGTACTTTTATAACCACTTTGGACGCGATAGCTTTGACGGTAAAGGCTCTGAGCTGGTTTCTCTTGTTCATGTTGGAAAAAAGATGGCCAATGCTTACTGGTTTTCAGATATGAATATACTCGTATTTGGCGATGGCAATGCCGAAGAGACACTCAATTTTGCAAATGCACTTGATGTGACAGGCCACGAAATCACTCATGGCATCAACCATCAAACGGCAAATCTTATCATGATGCGCGATTCAGGCGCCCTGAGCGAATCTTTCTCTGATTTTTTTGGCAAAATGATTGAAAACAATAATACTTGGATTATAGGGGAAGCCATCTACCACGATCATCGAGGCCTCCGTAATTTAGAAACCCCAGGACGTCTGGTGGGCAGGATTCGAGACCGCAACGATAATTTAGTACCCACCCCGTACCCAGAGCATACACGTGACAAAGCAATAACAAGTGATTATGAGCGCTGTGATAGCAGTAATGATTTTTGTTGGATACATTACAATTCCACAATACCAAGCCATGCTGCCTACCTTGTCACTCGACGCATCGGGAAACATAAAGCCGAACTCCTCTACTATACTGTCCTGACGCAAAAATTGACTGCCTTTGAAGATTTCCACTCAGCAGCTGAAGAAATAATCAATACATGCAGTGACCTTGGCTATAGCCAAAGCGACTGTACTGCCGTACGCTCCTCGTATGAGCAAACAGGCATGCTGGATTAATGGACTGTACTTGGGTCAAAGGTCTTCATAACATCAACGACACGAGCTATAATCTCCTCATCCATTTCATAGACGTCATCTATATGAGAAGAACGCATCAGATATGATGCCACAAGAGCAGCAACATCTTTTGGTGCTTTTTGATAGTAAAGACCCCCAAGCTCATTGGCACCAAATTGGCTACGCACAACTGCAAGTGCTGAACGGTACTGATCAGAATCAGAAAATCCACTCTCCTTTAAAACGTCCTCATGAGCACCAAGCTTGTGGAGCGTTTTATGCCGAAGATCCTCATCAGTTAAAACGACAGGTGTGAGCATATCTTGCACCTCGTCAACAATAACATGACGCAACCGCACAGCAAAACTGATGGCCTTATGCGTTTCTAACCGGTTGACAATACTTTGACAAAGGTGTCTCAGTGTATTTTTCATCAAAAATCCTCGTTACTTCACAGTCTACCTGAGGCGCCCTTCGATCTCAGCTTCTTTTTTAGTTTTTTGAAAAAAAAATCCATGATACCCCGCACTTCAGCAATACGAAGCATGAATGCACCGAATAAAAAGAAGAGCACACTGAACGCGATGATACCAAAAAGCTTCCCAGCCTGCATGAGCAGACTAGGCCCAAGATCCACCCACGCATCAAGCAAAAAGGCCCCTCCCCCGACAAGACAGGAAAGAGCAAAAGGCCGTAACCAATCAATACGTACGCGGGGCAAGATACGCATGAGATAGAAAACATTTACATACGCCCCCATAACGGTCCCTGCCGCCAAAGAAGCTGCTGTTGCATCCGTCAAAAAAAGAGAAGAGCCATTCCACACCAAGGTAACCATAAATGAAATACCTGACGCAATGACTGTGGCACGCATAAAGCCTAATGCGTAGCAACTTGGCACTAATAATTTCATAGCAGCATAAGCAGGGAGCCCCAAAGCATAAGTCCCCAGCACATGAGCTGTTGCAGCTGTATCTGATGCATGGAATTTGCCATGCTCAAATAAAAACCGAATGATGGGCCCGCCAAGAAAGCAAAGGCCCGCTGCCGCCTGGCAATTGACTACCCAGAGACGATTTAAGCCTTGTTCAAGTTCTTGGCGAAATCGTTCAAAATCCCTCAAAACTGCTGCCTCCGCAATAGATGGGACACTTGCCTGTGCCAAGGAGACACCAAAAACACCAATAGGGAATTGAATGAGCCGAAATGCATAGCTAAGCCAAGAAATAGAACCAGGCATAAGGCGAGAAGCTAAAACAGTATTGATCAAAATACTGCTTTGCGTTGCAGCTAACCCGACCATACCTGGCACCATCGATCGCAGCATAGCGTGCACCGCAGTATCACCCCACAAACCGCGGAGCGAAAAAAAAGGCTTACGATACCCTCCACGCAGCAGATATGGCACCTGACAAAGTGCCTGCACACATCCTCCGAAGACAATGCCAAAAGCCATGCCTTCAATAGGGTACACAGGAAAAAACATAGACACCCAAAGGCCGACTAAGATGCTTGTGACATTAAAAAGAGCGGAGGCAAAAGCCGGCATAAAAAAAACGCCCCGAGCATTCAGGACTGCCATAAAAGCCGCCGCCACTGCAACACAAGGAAAAAAAGGGAACATAATCCGCGTCATGCGCACAGTCAGTTCAAATTTGCCAGGAACTGCATGAAATCCATGTGCATAAAGCTCCACAAGCTGGGGCGCCACAAGCATGCCCAGCACAGCCAATACCCCTACTCCACAGAACAGGGCAATGAAAATACGTCCCGCAACCTGCCATGCACGAGCTTCCCCCTCCTGGGTACGCACCTTGGTGAAAAGCGGGACTAAAGAGGCACTCATAGCCCCCTCAGCGAAGAGATCACGCAGAACATTCGGGATACGAAAGGCGACAGCAAAAGCATCCGTCATATGCCCTGCACCGAAGCTATAGGCAAAGACCTGCTCCCTCACAAGACCTAGAATGCGGCTCATAAAAACCGCAATGCTCATCACACCTGCCGATCGTAAGGACCGGCTCATACCTGAAAGGTGCGCTCGAGCCAACTTTGAATTTTAGAATCGAGCATGCTGCGAAAGGGTAATGCCATAAGACTGATGGACGCGTCGAGCACCAACTCCCCCTCAAAGCACAGGATTGTACCTGAAAACATGCTGCCATCAAGCTGCACCCTATTCAGGCCTGGATCAAATTGACACTTCACGCTCACGCCCGAATCACGAAGCAACCTCTCAATATCTCCTGCAACCTTTGCGTAGATCTCCTTTGCTGGCACTCCTTGGAGTATCGCTTTTTTCTCATATTTCGGCATCTCAAAACCCCCCTTTGTAAAAAGCCACTTTATCCTCTATACTACAGAGCTTGCGCGTTCCAGAACAGCTTATTCATTTTTTTCAGCAGCAATGCGAGCCACAGCTCGCCGAGTTTCTATGTACAGAAGGGCTTATCCCTACTCTTGATGCGATCCACCAAGAGCGCTTTCTCGCTCGCTCAGTTGTGCCCCATCTCGAACGCCTAGCCACCATCTTCCATACACAGTCGCAAGAGGCCTACTGGCATCTTGGATCCAATCAGAAAAATCTTCGTTTAGCCTATATGCTCGGATTTCTTATGCCCAATGCTATGCGGGCAGCAAGCATTTTTGCCGAGCTTTCTACTCTAGGCTACCAGCAGCCTATGCTCAAAGTTCTTGAACTTGGAGCAGGCCCTGCAAGCGGCATCACAGGTATGCTAGCTGCATCCAATCTCCACCTCTTTCCCTCCCCCCAGCATATTGCTCTGATTGATCAGGAACAGAGCATGCTCAATCTTGGCGCATCCTGGCTCCGTCGCCTCTATCAAAAAAGTATCAGATGCGTCAAGCACGACATGCTCAAAGAGAACTTTTTGCCTGAAAAAGCGCCACGCTTTGATTGCATCATCATGAGCTATAGCTTGAACGAACTTGCGCTCACGCCAGAAAATAGCGCCCGCATGATTGAAACAGCCATCAAACGGCACCTCACACCCAAGGGGATTTTTGTTATTATTGAACCCGCACTTCGCTCATCCACACGCCGCTTACTTGAAATGCGATCCCACCTCAAAGCGCACGTACTCTTACCCTGCATGGGGAATCATCCCTGTGGCGCCTTACGTGACCCTGATGACTGGTGCCATGAAGATATTTCCTGGTGGCGACCTGAATCTCGGCGCATCTTAGATGAACTTATGCACCATGATCATAAGAATCTGCCTTTTTCCTACTTAGTTCTAGCCCAAAGCCCTTTGCTTGCGCTCCCTCAAAAAGTAACGCGCATTGTCTCCAATTGTCAGAAAAAAGCCCGTGACTGCGAATTTTACCTCTGCACACCTGAGGGCAAAAGACGCGTCAGAACACGCTTTGATGAACGTCTTGAACGAGGGAGCATCCTTGCCTCGCCTCACCTACGAGGCGACCCTGCAAGCACACGCCTTGAGCCGCCCCTCAACTTCATTCCTAGCGAAAAACCGGCTGAAACTCAGTAATCCGTCAATGCCTGTCTTTGAACAGAAGTTAAATCTGGACGGGCTAGCAACGCCTGATATTCGCCGTAAAAACTCTTTAATATTTTAATTTGCTCAATAGTGAGCGCCTGAACCTGCTCGCGAGTGAGATGAGAAATGCGCCAAGCTGTCAGAAAATTACAGAGTTCATAAGATGCACCAAATTGAGAAATCTGCTCAGGCAAAAAGTAAGTCATTTGCTTATCAGGAAGTGCGCTCCAATGATGACTCGAAACTATTGTTTTCACTTGATCAGCAGTAAATGCCTGAATTTGCGCTTCAGTAAAATGAGGCATCTGCACATCAGTAAATCCATAGAAGGCTTCAGGACGTATCATTTTAATTTGCTCAGGCGTGAGGTCAGGAATTTGACCAATACTCAAGGTTTTAAGATCTTCCTGCCTAAAAAGGTCCATCTGGTCCGGCCCAATTGCTTGAAGCTGCTCTCGACGCAATAATCCACAATGAACAATTAACACCTTGGCTACAATATGTTTTTTACGATCTTCTGAAGAAGCTAAAGCAGCGATTTTAGCCATGTCTGTTGAACGGACGGAATCAACAGTCGTTTCAGGAAACATTGCTTTAATAAACGCAGTATCCAATCCTCGTACTTGATCCCGACTGAAATACCGTCTGTCATCATGAGTAAGGGCTTGCACCTGAACTGCAGACAAAAGATTGAGTTGCTCAGGTACCAAATTGCTAATTTGGTCAAATTTGAAAGCTTTGATCTGCTCCACTGACAGCCAGGGGAGCGCCCATAAAAACTTCATGCGCGTAGGATGGATGGCACCAATTTGTTCCACTGAAAAATGAGAAATATTCAAAAATAGTTCTCTCATTTCAATTTCACTCAAGTGTGTGAGAGTATTTAAAGAACCAAACCTATGTGCAAAATACATCATATGAAGAAAAGACAAGTCTGACTGACTGATGGGCATTAAAATCTGATAAAGCGGCAGAGTCCGAATCTGTTCAGGAGTCTACCTGTCGAACTTCAACCCCCTTAAGTCGATGACCATAAAGTTTATCCATTAAATGAAAATTAAATCGGCCAGTACGGGACATTGCTTCAAATTGCTCCGGAGTAAGAGCGTTGAATTGCTCCAATGGAGTTAATCTATGGATGCAGAAAAAAGTCTTTTCCAAGCCTGCAAGTTGCTCTTGAGTAAGATCTCTGAGAGACGCTTTGCTCCCTTGAGAAGCGAGAGCTTGGACCTGCGTGGAATCTAACTGCGACATCTGATCTGGAGCAAAAGCCTGCACCTGCTCAGGAGT
Organism: Oligoflexia bacterium; assembly: GCA_903898645.1. Classification (GTDB taxonomy): domain Bacteria; phylum Bdellovibrionota; class UBA1018; order UBA1018; family UBA1018; genus CAIUGE01. The sequence continues at coordinate 28,982 of CAIUGE010000055.1, forward strand.
CAAAGACTGGATTTGACTTGGCGACACAAGTTGGATGCGTTCATTTTCAAGATAAGGAATTTGTTGTGGCGTCCATCCCTGCACCTCCTCATCTCTGAGAACTCGCTGAGGAGATTTACCCGAATCGCCAAAACTAGGGAGCTCATCTGAATAAGATGTCTGAATCTCACTACAAGCAGATAAACACGACATCACAAACAAGAAGACCAAATTGTTTCTCAATGCACACTTCATAGCGCAAAAAAATAATACGGCATGTCTCAATTGACAATCAACATTCCTCTCACTCCCAGCGAGAACCCGGCTGAAGCTTAGCAAGAAAATCTTCCTGAAGCGCCGATGTATCTTCCATTACTTCCTCAGACTCCATATCAGCGACAAAGCGGCTCATAAGTCGTGGCACCAGTTTTCCATATCTCAGACGATGCTTGGCCCGAACCAAATAGAGTTTATCCTTTGCACGGGTCACACCCACATAACAAAGCCGCCTCTCTTCATCAATACCCCCTGCATCCATCCCATCAAGGACTCTTTGGTGAGGCAAAAAACCCTCCTCAAGTCCGACAAGAAACACAATGGCAAACTCAAGCCCTTTGGCTGCATGCAGCGTGAGGCAGACAACAGCATTCGCCTGGAGCTCAGGTTCATCACGTACAAGTGCAAGTCGCGACAAATAATCATGGATAAGATCACAGCCATTTTTTGTGGACGCTAGCTCCACTTGCCCCAGTGCATTGGCTATTTCCAAAACATGCTCCCACCTGCGAATACTAGCCTTATCAGGATCGAGAAGCGCCTCTTGAAAACCAAAGTGCGTAAAAAGCTCTTTAGCCCAAAGACTCACCCGTTCAGGAGTATGTAATGTCTCTAGGACCGCACGCGCCTGCTTTATTTTTTCTACAAACAACAAAATCCGTGCTGCACTTTTTGGCGCCAGCACACTTGCTTGCTCAAGCGCCTCATACAAAGAGCGATTTTGCGCAAAAGCCCACTCTGCACATGCATCAAGACTTGTCGCCCCAATCCCTTTCGCCGGAAATCCCAAAGCACGCCTCAACGATGGCTCATCCTTAGGATTAATAATAACCTTCAGATAAGCAATGGCATCTTTGACCTCTTTACGGTCCAAAAAGGACATCCCTCCAACCACTGTATAGGGAATTTTCGCTCGAACAAAAAACTCCTCAAATAATCGCGCCTGCTGGTTTGACCTATAGATAAGTGCTATATCCATATTTCCAAGCTGACGTAATCGCCCAATTTCATCAGCCACAAACTGCGCCTCCGCCTGATCATCATGCAAGGCATGCACACTAACCGACTCGCCTTCAGACCGCGTGGACCATAATTCTTTTTCAAAACGTTTCGTATTCTCCACAATCACACGATTAGCTAGTTCCAAAATATTTGGCGTACTTCTATAGTTCTGATCAAGTGTCACGCGCGTCACACCTTGAAACTGTGATTCAAACTGCAGGATATGCTCAGGATCCGCACCCCTCCAACCATAGATTGATTGGTCATCATCACCCACAACACAAATATTTTGCTGCCTTTGCGTCAACGCACGCACAAGGCGAAATTGCGCCGCATTGGTATCTTGGTACTCATCGATAAGGATATAGCGAAAACGCTCATTGAGCTTTTCTCTGACAGCAGCATTCCCCTCAAGCATACTGACTGCATGAAAGATAAGATCATCAAAATCCATCGCATTGTGCATCCTTAAATACTCATGGTACTTCTGATAGCACTGCGCAATACACTCCTGGTAGGCTCCATCAAGATGCTTACGTGAGAAGAAAAAAGCTTCTGCATCAGACCCTTGTAAAAAACGATTCTTTGCTTGACTCATCTCAAAAACAATAACATCAACATCAAAAGAACGATCATCAATCCTTAAATGCCGCAGAATTTCACGCACAGCGCCCGCTTGATCACCCTGATCAAAAATAGAGAAATACTGCGTAAAACCAAGAGACTCGCCATGGGCACGCAGAATCCTGACACACAAACTATGAAACGTTGTCACCAAAAGACCCCTCACAGGCCGTGTAATCAATTTCTTCACACGAACATGGAGCTCTTTTGCTGCCTTATTCGTAAACGACAAACCCAGTATCGATGTTGGCGAATTCCCTATCTCAATAAGACGTGCAATGCGGGATGCCATCATCGTTGTTTTGCCACTCCCAGCACCTGCAAGCACCAATAAAGGGCCCAGCCCGTGCATAACAGCAACTCTCTGCCGAGGATTCAGGTGCGTCAAGCGCCAGGCTTTCTTTTTCCGAGAGGTGATGGCATTACCGAAGTTCGTATCGTACAAAGAGCTCTACTTATAGGCCCTTTAAGCTCCTCAAAGCCATCATCACTTTGCATGTACAAAAGGAGAGCCTCAGCAGCTTGCACATGACTATTATCCGCTGCAAGCACAGTCCAATAAAGCCACCGCTTGTGGTTTTCTATCGTCCGTGGTTGAAACAAGTACATACTCCCGTATCTATAAGCAGCCTCTGATGACTCTGCGTATGGCGGCAATTCTCTCGGTCCTACCGCAGCTGTCGCGAGTCCATAGTACCTCAGCGCCTCCTCAAGAGGGATCGTCTTGTCGCTCGCATAGAGATATGCCGATCTCTTATGCCCTCTATCTGCAGCAAATTTTAAAAAATCACGAGCCTGCTCTCTGTCATCCATGGTAACAAGGATACTCCCTAAAAGGGCCCAAGCCTGAATCTTAAGCTCATCTGCATACTCATCTGATGCTTCACGCAACAACTGTACCGCCAACGCTCCATTACCTTGGCGTGCAAGCAACTCCGCATATGCTATCAATGCCTGAGGGTGCCCCTGCTCTGAAGCTTTACGGTAATTCTCCAGTGCATCCACATGTTTTCCGTGTAATAATGCATATTTTGCAACCTCGTATTGAGCCTGGCAATGGCCAGCATCAGCAGCCTTTCGCAATGACGAACGGTAAAAATGCTCGTCAGCCTGGTACATCCTTGCCCGAGCCCAGGCGTCAGCTGCACCATGAGTTTGTTGTAAAACAGCTGCAATTGTTTGCGCCGTAGGCGGTAACTGATACATGCTTGTCCACCCAACAGGAAAATCTTTTTCTTTCACACGCTTCGCTAAGCTGACAATCATCGGTAACCATTCCCGTACTAATTGAGCAAGATCCTCATCCTCACATTTAAAAAACGACATCAGCATTCTTGGCTCAATACTATAGTAGTAGACAACCCACAAACTCCCCTCTTCATGGAGAAGTGTCTCTGCATAAGCAGCATTTTGCGGATCAATCCACTCTTTTGTTTCCATCGAACGAGTCAATGCAGGCCGTGTATTAAGCCTGGTTACAGGAAGAAAAACATCCGCCTTCCTCATATCCGCAAGCGTATCTTTCACAGCGTCGAGAAGTATAAATGAGTATAAATCATGCGTACGAGGCGCATCGCGCTTTCGGGTTACGTCATCTAAAAATTTATCAGGTTTATAGCTAATAGCCTGGCCATTAAAAGTCCCCTCAACATGCTTCACGCCAGGATGGTACGTGATCTCATAGTCGCCATCAAAAGACCCAACTGCAAATGCAGAAAAAAAATCAACGTACGACATAGTGGGCGACGTCAATACATCTGCAAAGACCTGAGCAGCCCATAAAAATAAATGCAGCATAATGTGTCCCTTATCGGAAGGGATACTACAGGAATTTCCTCTCTTTTTCAAGTGCCAGATAACGCCAGAGTACATAAGCGCACTCAATCAGCACACCCCCAAGTACCCCCCCTTGCCCACCCTGAGAAAACCCATAGGAGTGGAGCCCTGCACCAAGCACAAAATTCACCCCATACCAGGCCATAATGACACTCACGAAGGCTAGTGATATTGCAATCGCAAATGTCACCGGACGCATCCATCCGACAAATCGTGCATGGAGAATGGCGGCATAGCACAGCAACGTAATCAGTGCCCACACCTCTTTTGGATCCCATCCCCAGAATCTCCCCCAGGAAGAGTCAGCCCAGATGCCGCCTAAAATGGTTCCTGCTGCAACGAGGATCACGCCTATCTGAACAATACGATATACAGTTGTCTGAACCAAAGCTATTGCCTCAACTGGGTACCTCTTCCAGAAGAAAAGCGCTGCGTTTGCAAGCCCCATGGCAAGAGCAAAGGCTGCATAACTGAGCGTAATTGTCAGAACATGCACTGTAAGCCAATAATTACTCCGCAAAACTGGCATAAGGGGATGAACCCCGTCGTCAAAAAGGGCACTATCAGCTGCAAGTAAACAGAGACAGGCAAGAATGCTCGCAACACATTGAACCAACCGCTTCTGCCAGAAAACAGCAAAGAGCATGATACCGAAACCAACCCAAATAATTGACTCATACATATTGGTCACAGGTGGTCTTTGCGCCACAAAAGCGCGCAACAGCATGCCAGCAGCATGAAAAAAACACCCAGCAAAAAAAATACTACGAGCACCCCATTCAAGACGTCTGAGCCCTGCAAGCACAAGACCATAAAAGACAGCGCTCAATGCATACATTATCCATGCGAAACGGTAAGGACGAAAAACTTCGAGACCATACTCAGTGACAAGACGCAGAGAAATTCCTCCCCAGACACTTGCAAGATGTACAGGATCTGCTGCAATCACTGATTGTAAAAGCCCAGCGGATGCACGAGCAAAATCGTCTTGCCTCTTCTCCGTATAGGCCCGCAGCATCTCTAAAAATGCTCGCCGAATCAGTGCCGAATGCAAATCAGTATCACTCCCAGTTTCAATCAACGCATGCCAAGGCTCACCCGGCACCATCATCCATCCTTCGCCTGAGGATATCTGACGAAAAACATGCAGCCGCTCTAAAAGAGCATCAAAATCTGGCACCCGCTCTTTAAGAATACCTCGTGCATACTGACCTAAAACATCATTTCGCATTAATGCCCGTGGTGAGACTAATTTCCCCAACTTCAAACGCTTCTGCGCATCAGGCCCAACAAAAATAAAGGCCCGATCTTCCCAATCATGGGGGTGTGCCATAAAAGAAAGCAAGGCCTCTGATCCTAACTTCTTTTCAGCTGTGAGCGTAAACATCACCTCATGTGCAAACACAATAAAAGGCTTAACTCTGCCTTCACTTTGCACGGGAACAAGGTCAAGAGACTGAAAAGACCAAGCTAAGGAGTAAAACATGAAAAATAGCATCACGACCTCTTTCTTTTTTGACGCAATGCGAGAAGCACAGAACCAATCACAATAAGGAACGACCCCATATATGTCAAAGGCCGACCGGGATCACGATTTACAGATAGGACAGTCGCAACGACCTCTCCTTGTTCATCTTGCTCATAGCTTGTTTGATAGAACGTATACCCTTTATAGGTCAGCGGTTCATTCATGCCAATAGCCTTTGTCTCATTCCCAATATGTACCCATGAGGTATAGGCAGCGGCCTTTTTTGTGCCTGGATCAAAAAGAAGATCAAATCGCTCAAGCTGCACATCAAAAGGAAGTTGCGCTACCTGTGGCACATAAGCAACAAGAGCACCGTCTCCACGCTGATAGCTCTCACCTAATCCAAGCCATGGACCACCAGCAATATGGATCGCAGGCGTTTGCGTACGGTCTGGCGAAAGCTCATAAAGTGTCTCAGGATGTGCACTCCACAAAAGATCCAGCACTCGGACTGTGACACCACCTCGCCATGGTATGTCCAAAAATCCTACACCTGACACAACACCCTGACTCTTTTTTCCATCAGAGTTGATACTCGTATACGAAAAACTCTCCCCATGACGCTCAAAGAAAAGCCCTGGACCTTTTTTTGCTGGTTTTTTGATAGCAAAAAGCGCTGGTCCAAGCTGCATTGATCGCCACCCACCTTCCCACAACCAAACATCTTGCGCTGCTCGCATCGCAAAACCACCCACCACTTCGAGGTGGATTGCAGCCTTTTTGGATGCATCTGCAACAAACTGGACCTTTGCCTCAGCATATGGCAAATAGCGATCAATTCTTCCACCCGGAAAATGAATAGCAACTGCTTCCGTAGGCTGCCATGAAACATCCCTCGCCTCATTCTGCACAATAATGGACGCCTTATCTCCACGCACAGTATGGCCCCGCTCATGCAAAGCAATACGCAAGGTGCCATCAATCCCACACCGCTGCGTGAGCCATGCACCAAAAAGGACCATAATAATACCGACATGAGCGAGCAAAAAAGGAATATGCTTCTTACGCCAAGGCAATTTAGAAACGGCAACTGCTATGATGTTAATACCTAAAACTGCAAGGACAGTGTAAAACCACCATGCCCTGTACACATAGTATGCAGCTGTCTTAGCATCATAGCCTGACTCTAAAGTAGTTCCAACTGCGAGACCAATAGCTATAAAAAGAATCGTGCTAACAGCAAGTTTAAGGGACGCCAAAAATGCCAGCATTTTTTTATGCTGCAGAAGTAGGCCGCATACGGGGTAATTCTAAGGCAATACTCTTACTCACATCGCGCAAAGGAGCTCCTGACGGAAGCACACTCACTCCTGCAAGCGCCAATACCTCACGCTGCATGACACGCTCCTGCTCAATTTTAGACGTGTATTGCTTCTCCCTTGGGGTAAGGCGATCATACATTCTTTGACGCAAAAATCCAGTAGATCGACCAACCGTCGTTTTCGCCATCCGGCGTAAACCAAGTGCCCTAAAAAAGGTCTGTCTTTGACGAGGCGCTGTAAAATCAATCACAAGATCAACACGGCATGGTGCGTCAGGCCCTAAAGAGGAGCCAATACCAGATTGAAAGAAAACGGATGCATCTGGATAGGCACGCAAAATAGCATATCTCAAAGATTCACGATCAAAAGCCATGACAGAACCTGATAAAACAACCAGAATGTCCCTCACTGCACTCACCCGACTCGCAAGCACCTGATCTTCCATACTTTCAGATACCACCTTCCAAAAAGAATGACTACTTTTTATGTTGTCACAGATCGACGCGTCGAGTAAAATATCTGGATGCATTTTTTCTTACTTTGTGGCCTTGCCCTTGCAAAAGCGTATGTGCCCTCAATGCAGCGTCGCCTCATTGATGCGTTAAGCTCAATAAGGGTGCATCTACCTCCAGGCCAAATACGGCTCCAGGACTCACGCACGCTATGCATTGAGGCAAACGCCTATCTTCAGACCGTCTTTCACGATGAACCAGAATTTAGGCCCACCCTTCGCCAGCTCAGGCATCATTGCGAGCACCTTCATCAACCAACATCTGCCCTCACGCAGCACTTTAACCTCATGCTATTTGGTCGTTTCGGTATCCCTGGCAACACAGTGACAAGCAACCTCCGTCTCACTCACAACTATCTTGCTACCTACGCAATCGGCCAAGAAGACACCCCTCCCCCTATTGCCTTTATTAAAGACATTTCTCTCCAGCATCTGCTGATCGAACTTTCGAGCGGCATCATCACACCACCTGTGTATACCACCTTCATGCTCCTCGTCTCCCAAGGCTGGCTCTTGCCATCGATTAACCCAGGGTCTTTAGATCGAACCGAACTCCAGCCCCGTGACGTTCTCCATAAACTCCACTTTGCTCGGCAGCATCAGGTCAGACTGGTACTCAATGCATCACTTTACAACCGCTATGACCTCCAAATTCACCAAGATGGACACATCTATACTGCTTTCTCTCGGAGTGCATTTATAGAGAATAACAGAAATAATAGAACATTCGCGCCACATCTCTGCCTTTTTCCAGCAGGCATCCGCACACAAGATATTCAAGAATTTTTGGTTGAAACGGATGAAGATAAGAGAACACTGCAATCCATTACTCCTTATAACCTCCCGATCACGATTATCTCACCAAGCATCACAACAACTAGATCAGGACGTATGGAATAACAAATGCCTCTTATTATAAGCTTTATCCTCCTCGCACACGCAAAACACCAAACACCACCTTCCTTCAATGATCTGAGTCAGATGCCTGTTCGCTATCTGACCAAACTGAACAAAATTGCAAACTCCACACACCGCGGCCCCCACTCAACACAAGCCAGCAGAAGGCAGCACTGTCTCACTGTCGTTGATGCAAATGCGCTCTTTTTTCCAGAACACTCGCGTTTAACAAACCATCTAAAACAGCATTGTGACACTATTGAGCACCGCCACTCAACGCTCACCGACTTTCTCGACTTCGTCATCTTTGGTCAATTTGGCGTTCCATTGGCTTCAATAGAGAGCAATCGAGCACGTACACAGGCCTATAGTCATTTTTATTTACCTCTCCAAAGGTGCCCCCACACAACTGTCCTCATCAAAGACCTCCACATTGACACAATCTCGCTACTCACCCAACCAGCACCATCCAGCCTGTACCGTCTTATGCGCCAAGGTCGCATGCATGAGATTGCACATGATGATCAAGTGTTTGACAGAGAAGAGATTCAAGAACTGAGTCATGCAATGACACTGAAATTTAGCAGCCCCCATCAAGTGCGAATCATCTACACACCTGACAGACTCGATCGCTTTGATATCAGCATCCATGTTAATGGCCGCACCATAAGACACGCCAACCTCGATGAGTTTTTTAGCATCTACCAAAACGCTCATGGTTTTATTACGCCCAACATATGCTTCTTCCAACGCTTCTTGACAGAAGATAGGACCATACTTGCCTATGCTGTTGAAAGCGAATCCGACAAATTGGCGATCCGATCTCGCATGGCAATCAGAGAGTTGCCTGAAGCACCAATACACATCATCCATCCCTCTGTCGCTACCGAACGCTCTGGCCGCTCTCCACGACCACTCTGAAACTTCTTGAAATCGAGATAAAGCGCACCCATCATAATGGTGGAGACTCGTTATGCAATCAGAAATATCCAGGTACGCCCGAGCATTTTATAGTACAGCACTCTGCACAAGCGCCTTTGCAACAGTCAGCGTACCTCATACGTTTACTGCAGGAAACCCAATCTCCGCCTCTCAAATGAACCAAAACTTCTCAGTTATTGCCTCCTATGCTCAGGCAAATCAAAGCTGCACAAGGACCATCACCTCAAGCGAGATAGTTAATAATACGCTATCGCAACCCGTAGTCATATCCTACTCAATGGTTGGAGGAGGGGGTGGAAACGGATCTGTAGCAAACAACCAATGTGGCGGTGGTGGTGGCTCAAGCGCTATCATCATCACAAGTCCTCTCAGTCTTATCAGCTCTGCTGCAGGCGGCAATGGAGGCGGAGGGAACGGAGCCGGAACTGGCTTCAATGGCTCAATAACTGTTGGCTCTTTTACATTATCGCCTGGAGCAACAACACTCGCTATTTATGCTGGTGGCGGTGGTAGTGGCGGCTGGAACGGCGGTGGTGGTGGCGGCGCTGGATATTATGGTGGTGGCGGTGGTGGAGCTTACAATCCCGGCAATTGCAGTGCAGGACTAGGCGGTACCGGAGGATGTCAAGATAGATGTCGCCTCTAGTTTTAAGCCGCCTTCTTTTTTAGCCCATTAGCTTCCTCCTTCTTGTCTGGACTGAGCACAACGCAGTCAATGTACTTCCAGTTGCGAGTATGCGTGGACCATCGTTCTGGGTTTTTTATGCGTGCAGCTTCATAGACTTTATGACGCTTCTCTAGGATCTCCTGGTCACGGTTTGCATGGCGATTGGCAGGGCTAATCCAATTAATACCACTGTGGAGGTGGATGTGGTTGTACCAGTCCACAAAG
>CAIUGE010000056.1 GCA_903898645.1 Oligoflexia bacterium
CCTAGAGGGCCCTCAGTTGGTTCAAGCGCAGTAGCTAGGCCCACGTCTGCTCCTTCCACCGGTCGTGCAGGGAGTTCGAATTCATCGGGTAATTATAGTGGATCTCGTCCAGCTAGTCCTAGAGGGCCATCAGTTGGTTCAAGCACAGTAGCTAGGCCCACGTCTGCTCCTTCCACCGGTCGTGCAGGGAGTCCGAGTTCGTTGGGTAATTATAGTGGGTACCGTTCAGCTAGTCCCAGCGCTCATTTTGCGCCCACAAGTAGAGGATACCAATCGCCACAAGCTGTGAGAATGGCAGCAGCGAGAGCCGAGGCCGCTAGGGTAGATAGGGATAGTGTCAGGGGAGCATCTGTCGGCACAGCTCCAGCGACTCATGGTAGAGCAAGGTCTACGTCACCCACTGGGAGGACAGGCGGTCCAAGACCTGCTTGGGTTGGGGTCGGTAGTGGGGGCGCTGATGCAGCTGAGAGCGTAGCAGCAGCGAGAGCCGCGGCCGCTAGGGTAGGTAGGGCTGGTGTCGGGGGAGCGTCTATCGGCACAGCTACAGCCGCTCATGGGAGAGTATTTCCTGCCGATGATGGGTTGGATGCAGTGTTGGCGCGCAGTCTTGAAGAGTCTCCCGGGGTGGTGCGAGCGCAAGAACGACATGCAATAGACATCAAAAAAATGGAAGAATCTATGCCAGATATCTGCGAGGGTCTTTATGATGACAGATTAGGGAAGGCATCTATTGCAATTAAAAAATTAGCAGCTGTTCTTGGTGACCTTTGGCAGGCTAAGCAACCACCAGAAAATATTACACATGAGACAGAATTAGTTGAATATTTGCAAAAGACATTGAAAGAGGCAGCTTTCGCTGATCTAGGGTACGCCGCTGTTTCAACGAACGATTTGAAGAAAGCACTACAGGTGGCGCCACTTGGGTGTAAGTTACTATGTCCTGTGACTACGGGGGAGACATGGGTAGGTAGTTTTTCTGTATGTACAAACTGCGCCATTTTTCTCAGTCCTGTAGCTACATACAATATCGCACCAGAGCTCCCAAATAGCCTTCGTGTGAACTGTCCTTATTGTAGAGGTGGATGTTGTGTAAACAGAATACCAGCATTCAATCCATTTTCTTCCGCGCAACGCAGAGTGGGGGCGGGGAGGCGCTGAACATGGGCTCATTGTCAGTGCTTATGACTTGATTTTGGATATGCTTGCAATAAAAAGGGTGAGTGTGGTCAGGCTTGCAAGCAAATATGGAATTGCATAATGGACATCGAAGGTAAGAAGGCCGCAGAAGGGCCCAAGGGCGCGTGCGAGGCTGCCAAGGCCTTGGGTGATGCCAAGGGTGCGGCCTTGCTCTGATGCAGAGACACTTTTGGATATGAGGGCTGATACATTGGGGTTGATAAGACTTGAGCCAATAGATAGTGGGATAATAGCCAAGAAATAGAGCACATAGGATGGGCAAAAAGGGAAGATCAGCATGCCGAGCGCATTGAAGAGGAGACCTGCTTGGAGGAGTTTTTTTTCGGTAAAGCGTTGGGAGAGTTTTTTCATGAGCCCACCTTGGATGAAGGCACCTAAGATGCCTGAGGTCATGAGGATGAAACCGGTAAAATAACCTGCTTTTGATGTTTCAAAATGAAATTTTGATTGAAAAAGAAGAGAAAATGTTTGCTCCATGGTGGAAAATGCAAAGGTGACAAGAAAAAAGCTTGTCACTAAAAAGATCAGGCCTGGGACTTGGGCGAGGTGCTTGACGTCATGGAGGGGGAGGAGAGATCTGCCAGTCGTTCTTTTATGGAGAGGGAGCGTTTCTGGTAATCTAAATATGCTCATACAAAAATTTAGGCCACAGATAGCAGCTGCAATCCAGCCGGGTGCTGATAAACCAAGATGGTGGGATGCAATTCCACCGAGTGGGGGTCCAAGTGTAAAGCCGATGCCAAAAGCTGCTCCGAGGAGGCCCATGCCGCGAGACCGTTCGGCAGGCGTTGTGATGTCGGCGATCGACGCTTGGGCAGTTGCAATATTTGCTGCACATATACCGCTAAAGGCACGTGCTGCAAGGAGCATCGGGTAGGATGGGGCAAGCGCAAAGAGAACATAAGAGATGGTACTGCCAGCAAGTGAAATGAGCATGACCGGTCTGCGGCCTACACGATCCGAGAGAGCTCCCCAAAGAGGCGCACAGAGAAACTGCATGAGGGAATAGATGCAGCCTAAGATGGGTAACATAAGTCCCGTAGCGCCAAAATGGCGACCGTAGAGGCCAACCAAAGGTATGACCATCCCAAAACCTATGAGATCAATAAAAACGGTAGTAAAGATAATAAGAAGATGACCTGTCACTAAAAAAGCTCCCGCAGTATATGTTCTGCAAGATTGCACCCAAGGAGCTCTTCCATTTCGCAGAGGAGTCCGGGGCTTGTGACATTGCAGTCAGTTACTTGCTCTTCTATATAATCAATTGCGGCAAGTCGCACACCTCTTTTTTGTAAAAATGCTCCTGCTTTTTCAGCTTTGAGGCGTAACTGCTCTGTGAGGGTGACTCGCTCAATGGTACTGCCTCGATCGGTATTGACTCTATAGTCACCTTGGAGAGGTTTTTTCCGTAAAACGCCAAGGATTTCTCCGCCTGCGTACCAAATGCGTATTTCTCCATCGTAGATTCCGGGTAGGAATCGTTGCAGCAAGATGGGGTACTTGAGATTTTCGAATTGGGAGCGCTTGACATGGCGTAGTCTTTTGATACCGCGGCTTTGTGCTCGATGAAGGGGTTTGATGATAATATCTTGGTATTTTTGTGCGAATTGAAAAAGAGCGTCTGGATTCTGTGAAATAATGGAGGGGGGGGCAAGTTCCATAGCTATACCAAGTGTTTTTTCACTCCAGCTGGTAAGTATGGCAGCTGGATTGATGATAGGGATCTGGCTAGATGCAAGGATGAGGAGTGGGTGAAGATAATGTCTATCAACGGGTGGATCAACACGGTAGCAGATGGCCTTGAGGGAGCATGTTGAGAGACTCATCCCTGTGTTGGGATCGTAACCTGAAAGGGTGAGTTTGTCATTTCGTACAATGCCAGATGGATCGAGGTGGATCTGAGGTATGCCTAGCTTGATACCTTCACGTATCAGGCGGAGTGTGGTGTCACGAGCGGTATCGAGTGTTTCTAAAGGGTCTGTGACCCAGGCTACATACTGCATGCGGTATGAATTTTTTCTTCTATGCTTGTGAATAAGGGTTCAAGGGTATGAGGCGCATGGAGATGCTGGATGCTGTCACGTGCAGTTTTTATGTAGTTTGTGGCCATGTGCTGCGCTTCATGCAGAGGGAGGATTTCAAGCATGCTGGTTGGGGAATGTTCAAAGCGATCTTCTAGATCGTCTGCGAGCTGGAAGGCAAGGCCCAAGGCAGAGCCACATTCTTGGAGTTTATCTGTGCTATGTGAGAGAAAAAGGTTACTGGGTAGGACGCATGCTGCGACAAAAAGAGACGCTGTTTTTTCTGCATGCATTCTCGTAACTGTTGTTTGTGAAATGGTCTTGCCTTCCATCTCGCGCACCTGCCCCCCTATGACGCCTTGGGGGCCTAGAGCTTGGCAGAGTGTCCGGTATGCTTCAAGAAGTTTTGGTGCATCTGTATCTGTTTGGAGCAAGATTTCATAGGCAAGCGGGATCATAGCGTCGCCTGCAAGGAGAGCCGCTGCTTCACCAAATTGTTTATGACAGGATGGTTTGCCACGCCGAAGTTCATCATCATCCATACAGGGAAGGTCATCATGGATGAGGGTGAAGCAATGGACTATTTCAAGTGCGGCTGCAGCTGGTAAGATAAGCTGGGTATCTATACCAAGGGCTTGTGTCATTGCTATCATGAGCTTTGGTCGGATCCTTTTGCCTGCATCAAGTGTACTATAAAGGATGGGTGCCCTCAGTCCTTCTGGGGCATGTATAAGAGATTTTTTTAGGTACTGTTCTAAAGCTTGTTCAAACATTTATGTGCCTTCGGGTGTTGGTATAGGTTGTTCAAAGGTGCCATTGATAGCAAAAGCATAGGAGTCATCTGGCTTTTTCCCAGCTGAAAGAAGGGTGTCAATGAGAGGGAACGATTTTTTCGCTGTTTCGGATAATGCACAAACAGTATGAAGATTGAGTGTTGATAAGGAAAGGTTTTGTCCAAGATGGATATCGCCTTGGATCTTAAGGAAAAGATCCTTGAAGCTATCGAGCTTACTGAGATGGACATTCGTCAAAGTCATTGTGCCTTTTTGAGCTTGAAAGATGATCTCGCCGCTATCCACTTCAAGTTTTGGTACGGAAAAGCCTGCAATGGACTGAGGTTCGGTTATCAGGCCTGTGATCCGAAGTGCACTTTTGCCGATAAGCGTACTTGGATCATTCCATACATTCATCTCAAGGGCGAGGGTGCCGTCGAGGGTCGCTTGGGCGGATACGCCAAGAACGCTTGGAAGTCCTGTAGCTCCGATATTAAAATGCACGGCATCGAGCGAAAATGAGGCGCTCGATTTTTTCTGAAATGAGCGTGGAAAGCTGAGCGTTCCTGATGCCTTGCCTTTGCCAATCTCGACTGCATAGGATGCATGGATCGATGACGAAAAAAGTGAATGGAGGAGATGGGGTTGGATGCTGAATGTATCAAAGGATCCGACTGCGGTGCCTTCCTTGCGTAGGATGCCATGCACGAGTTTGAAACGGATTGTTGGAAACAGTCTCAGTTCGCTTGATTCTGTTCGAAGCTCGATGCCTTGTGAATCAAGAGTTGATTCAATAAAAGTAAGAAGGTGTCCGCGGATACGATCGTCGGGAAGTTTCACAAGAGTCCAGAACAATAGAAACACAAGAATAATCAAGGTCCAGAGAAGTTTCTTCCACATGATTATGACTCTTTCTTTAGCGTGAAGCACGATACAGCGAGCGTGAGGTCTAAATAGCCTGAAAGATCAGGTTGTGTATCGATAAGCATGTGGCGAATTTTAACTGCACTTTGTCCAGATTCCAAGGCGTAAAGGACTTTGACCAGCTGCTTGATGTTAATGTGATGGAGGCGCACATTCATCATGACTTCATCAGCCTGTTCACCATGTTCACCATCTTGAGGTTCCGAGACTTTGATATTTTCCTTGTCGCATCCAACGGCCTGCGAGGCCATTTCTTGAATGGTCAGAGGCCAATTTTTGTCTGCAGCTCGGGGACGGAGTGCATTGGGCGGAATCATGCGAGCTGTTTCTATGAGATCCTCTTCGGCCTGATGCAGGTAGACGAGGAGTGCGTCTTGTGCTTTGAGTTCTTGTCCAAGGCTATGCACATGAAGCCAGAGGAGTAAGAGCATAAGGCATCCGATAAAGGTGGAGCCTACTGTGCTGCCTAAGAAAAGAGCATTTTTTGATTGAGGAGGAAGCTCATCCCAATGGCTTGACATTTGTCTGAACCAGCGTTGCTGTGAGAGAAAGTCAAGGAATCCATCCTTGAGGTGTTCTAGGAAGGCTTTTATGCGTTCAGTCATCAGAGGCCTCTTTCGGTTTGCCTGTAAATGTTACTTTCCAGCCATCGCCTTGTGCTTCAGGGGTGCCTGCGGTTAGAGGTTTGATAACATAACGGAGGCTGTCAGCAATTTTCTTATCCATATCGCGTGCCTGAGAGTAAAACCCTAACTCTACTGAGCGGAGTAAAACGCCTTTCATATAGGGCATATTGGGCGAGCCAAAGGAAAAACGCATAGTGTTGGTGACAACCTCGGGTCTGAGATTGGCCGACAAGCGGTGCAAGAAAAGAAGGGCGGGCTCATGCGCTGCGCCAAATATTTGCGCAAGCTCGCGTTGTTGCGCTTGGAGGGTATTAATTTGTTTTTTCAGGAGTTTTTCGTCTTTTGCATAGTTACGTAGTACACTGGGCGCTATCTGCGGAAAAATGCGACTGATCGTTTGTTCTACTTGCAGGCGGGTGTTGCTCAGTTTTTGTGAGGAAACGCTTGACTGAACAGTTAGGCTGAGTGCAAAGGAGCACGCAATAGCCAATGCGTAGAAGATTAAATGTGAGTAGGCTCTGTATTTCTTTTCTTGGACAATTTTTTGTTTTGCAAATTGCTGACGACGAAATTGGATTGTTTGTTGTTCCGCCGCTGTCAGAGCAAGAGCAAGGGCATGGGCATAGATAGTACTTGATATTTTTTCTTCTGACTGCCCGATTGCTTCAGATGCTGCTAAATAGGCGCATGGTATAGTCGATTTTTGTTCTAGCTCGGGCATGAATGCATGAGCTGCGCTCCCAGTGACAAGAATTTCGCTCAGGCTATGCGTTGTCACACGTTTACACATCAAGCTCGCATACTGGAGTTCCTTCCAAAGTGTTGCAGCGTCAACGGTATCGAGGGTGCGAACGATGACTGGCGTCTTACGATAGTGGATCGAGAGAGAAGCGTGCTGCGGATTGATATCTAAAATACCTACAGGCGACTCTTGCATATTGCCTGCCCCGACATGGGCAAGGACACGGTTCAGGAGTGTCTGCATGGCCCAGCTGCGCGTTGTCACGATATCAGCATCGATGCCGAGTTTTTGGTAACGCTCGATGGTGTCATGGATGATTTTTTTGACTGAAAGCGCAACATGGACTGCGCTCCCTTCTCTACTTTGACGTACTGTGATGGTGTCAAAGATCATGTCCTCGGTAGTCAGTGGTACATCGTCATCGAGTTCAAACTGAATTGCAGCCAAAAGGGCTTTTTTGTCTCGTGTGGGCACCGTGAGATTACGAAAGCTTGACTCAATATGACTCAGTGCAATGCATATCCTGTCAGCAGGTGGGAGATTTTCGAGATTATCTATGGTCTGCAGGATCTCAAATCGGCCAAAGCCACTTTGGAGTAACAGAGCCCGAGAACCAGATGCATCAATGCCGAGGGTCCGCATTCCTGGAATACTAGCAATGCTTGAGAAAATTTACCAGAACCGGATTGAAGATACTTGCAAAGTGCTAGCTTATTTCTTGAGGCGTTAGGACGAAGGGTAGTGACTTTGACTCTAATGCGACAAGTCATCAAAAAGTGGTGTTTCCATTGATGCCTGTTCAAAAAGTATGATTCTTGCTGCCGCAAGCGTACCTCTAGTGATCTGACGGCCCTCGGTCCTTGTCGTCTCATCCTTCATGTGTAACCAGTTTCATGCATTATAAAGGGTAAAATAGGGAGTTTGTCCATGCTGCTTAGCTCGTAAGAATAGGAAGGGATTTTTTAAAAATATGGACAGCGAAGGGGTATTGTACTGCAAAAAACATATAAGCGTTGAATGCGTTGCCAATAAATAGCGACGGCTGCAATGATCAGTCTTCTCGCATGGGCTGCTGTGCAGGCATGAACCATTGATCGATCATGCCAAGAATTGCGATTTAAGAAAAAGCAGAATAAAATCAGAAGTGTCGCATTGGCACTTGGTCTGCCCGGTCTGTCCTGTCGTTCAATGTGAACAAAATTCTCAATCATATGCATATCGAGTCATTCGTTTCGTGCCTTTGAAGTTGATAGAGCACTCAGGTGAGGCTATTTCTCGAGAGCGAACTGAAACGACGTGTCAAAGGAGAGGGGGATTGTCTGTTTCGGTGTGCTGTGGTATGATTTGCTCATGCCGGATAAACCACTTATTAGTTTTGACTATGCAATTAAATATCTCCTTAGAGATAAGGGGAATTATGATATTGTCGAGGGCTTTATTAACGCTCTTCTTGGGACAAATGGCTATGAGCCAGTCAAGATTAAAACACTCCTCGACACCGAGAGCAATAAAGAATCAGCCTTTCTTAAGCGAAGTATTGTTGATCTTGCGGTTGAGGACACGAAAGGTCAGGTCTACATTGTTGAGATAGAACGCTCTTATGCTGACGGTGCGATTTGTAAGGCTTTTTTTAATACTAGCCGCTTAGTTGCAGATAGTATGCAAATTGGAGTGGATTATACGGCCATTAAAAAAATTTTCCATGTGAGCTTATTGTATTCCCGTGTTGCATGCATGGATCATCCGCTCGCTCATGGAAAGACTATTTTTACATCAATGCATGTCGATGGCCCTACGGAGATTATTGTTGACCGTCCTCAAGATGAAAAGCTTGGTCTCGGTATTCTTCCAGAGTATTTTATCATTTCAGTACCATTGTTTGATGACATCATAAAAGAAGAGATCGATGAGTGGCTCTATGTCATTAAAAACTCAGATACGAAAGAAGATTTTAAGTCGCCATGTATGAAAAAGGTTGCTGAACGCTTAAATATTCTTAAAATGAATGATGATGATCAAACGAAGTACCGTATTTATATGAAGGAGTTAGTAACTGAAGCCGATCGTCTTAAAATCGCTACAGCCAAGGGCAAGGCTGAGGGCAAGGCTGAGGGCAAGGCTGAGGGTGAGGCTGGGGCGAAGCTTATGGTAGCTAAAATTATGCTCTCTAAGAGGGAGTCAGTCGAAAAAATAATGGAATTCACAGGGCTGACTCAGCAAGATATCGAAAATATAGCAAAAAGGTGAAACCTAAAGGCTGCATGTAGGTAGGAGTGGGTATATTCGTCGAGAAAAGAGCTAAGAACTCATTGCGGATGTGCGTGCCTCTTTGTCGATTCTGTAGATCAAGAATAGCTCGGCGCGTCACTTGGCTTCGTGGCGCACTATTAACTTGAAACCAGAGGGTGTGATTTACCAGAATCTGATTGAAGATACTCGCAAAGTGCTGTCTTTATTGAGTGTGACGAAGGCCTCGATGTGTTGTGCGGAAGAGCCTACCTCAGCACGCACAAGGATGCGAAAGGATGCTTCTTCAGTGGAAAAGGTGATGCCAGCACCCGTGATAGCTGCGATTCTGTCGTCAAAGAGGGTGGGCGATCGTATGTAGAGGCCAACATTGTTTTTGAGGTAGTTGGTAAATGCATCAGCTTTCTTAAAAGAATTGTCGATTTCAGTTGCGTCCCGGAATTTGAAGAAAGCAGTTGCATCTTCTGGGGTCATTTCAGGAAAAAGGCTCATGAGGGTGCCTTTTTTTATGGCATTCACATTAATTGGTGCATTCGGTTGCATGGAAATAATGGGTGAAATGAGATCAAAGATCTCGTCATCCATCTGGGGGAGCATATGAAGTTCTGAAATATCATAAAAAGGTGCCTTTTTCATGATGACGGGATCTCTTTCGGGTGAGCCACTGCGGATATGTTTTTGGTCTGACCAGGCAAGGATTCCGTCAACAAAAAGCGTCAGATTAAAATCACGGTGGGCATCGGCAAAATCAGGATTGCTGAGGCTCTCTTGCCGAAAAGCACTTTGAAGTACTGTGCCAAATTCTGTGATAGCGGATTCAGGGTTGAAAGGAGATGCTGATGGATTTGGTGTTGGGCTAGCGCCAAGACGCTGAGATGGTTCAAGAAGTGTTGAAAGATTATATTTTGCTGATTCAGATTGGATCTGGGATGTGAAGGATCCCTCCAGGTGGGTGCTCTTTTGAAATGCGTTGATATTATCGCGGGCCATAACAGGAATGGCTTCTGTTGGGATGGGGAAGATAAAAGGAAAACTCCAGATCTGAGCTATCTGACGGGGCGGAGCGATGTCCCTTAATTTATTATTTAAGAGACCAAAGCCTTTGATGCGGAGCAGAGAAACTTTGAGAGCACTTTTTGCTGTGTAGTGTGCTCTAAGGCGATCGAAATTTCCATAGGCGATTTGTTGGGTGACTTGGGATTGGATCATGAACTCACTCACCAGCATGGCAAGGACACTGATGATCCCAAGGACTAAGAAAAGGGCCATGCCACTAGAACGTTGAGGGGACGCCATTGAGAAAGTGCTCACTTCGGAATTTTAAAATACCATCAAACATCATAGGTCGTGATGCCCCTTCAGTCTTGCATGTCAGCGTGATCATAATAATATCAGGCATGAGTGCGTTTGTTGTATTGGAGTCCCATGTGCGACCAGGATTCCAAGTTTCTCCATCTTGTCTTAGATACGTCAATTGAAATGTAACAATGTTGTGGAGGAGTTCGTAGCTTTTGGCAACTCGAGTGACATCCTCCTTAAGGTCAAAGGCACGAGGATCTTCTGTTCGGGTCAGTATTTTTTGGTGGGTTGTAGGGTCAGTGATCACTTCATAGGTGATCTTGGCATAAATTGATTCTGGCATGTCACGGTACATGCGTTCATGCGATGTGCTGATAAATGACAATTTTGTCTCAGTTCCAATGAGGCGCGCAGATCTCAATCCGCTGGGGTGTACGGGATTCGTCCAAAAAACTGCCTGGCCTTCTATCGGAAGGGGTGAGCCGCTTGGTTGGGGAGGGAGAAGGAGGAGTGGGTTGGTAAGGTTATAAAAATCGCGCTCCAAAATTCCTTGGGTCAAATTGAGGCTATTGTAGAACGTTCCCTCGTCATAGAGAGAGTCACGCAGAGCAAAACTATCTGTTGAGGTCTGAAATGCGGCAATGCTGATCATGGCAAGGATCGTCATAGCAATCACGATTTCAATGAGAGTAAAACCATCTTGACGCTTCATAAAGGGAGCGCCTTGGTGAGGTCGACCCAGTAGGTCGAGATATCATAGGAGCCTTTCATGTCTTGATTGCGGACACTGATCACGATCTCGCGGAGTGAATCGTTCAGGTACTTGCTCACAAACTGCCCCATCTGCTGGTCTTGCTCTGAAATAGTGTCGGTCTTCATGAGGTAGGTGAAATTGAAAAACTCAATTTTCTTGACTGTGCGCTTCCATGAGTACTCTTCAAAGGGTTTTTCAAAATGCCCCGCTGATTCAGTCTGGACACTATCAAATTGCTTATTTTTGATCTCAAACTCAGTTTCAATCATGCGATTGCGTGCTAGCATGGTGAGGGTTGAGATCAGAGTCATACGCTCTGATGCCCGGATACTATCCCCTTCAATCGCGAGGATAGATCCAAAGGCAAGGGCCATAATCGCCAAAGCAATAATGACTTCAAGGAGAGTGAATCCGTCCGTTTTTTTCGAAAGCTTTTTTTCTTGAAACATACTCATAGCTCCAGTCAGTTGTACCTAAGAGTGATTGCGTGATCAATGAGCGCGTATGATTTGATGTGTCCTGGAAGTGGACGACGGACTGCTCTGATAATCCATGGGGAAAGTAGTGGGCATAGGCTAAGCCCTGAGTGATAGGTTTATCTGATTGCTCTGACTCAATGTCCTTAAAGAGGACGCCGCGTGGAAGCGAGACTTTTGTTCGCGTGATCGTTTTGTCCTGCGTGAACGTAGGAACATCCTTCGGCTTGTCTGTCTGAAATCGTTCGCGGCGTTCTTTTCTCTCAAGCGATTCTTTGGTTTCAAGCAATGTAAATGGCGGACCGTACTCGACCCAGTACTGTTCATTATCAAGATCGTAGGCAAGACGATAGACATTGCCGGTAATTGCAGCTGCATTATATGCCTGCTGGATAGTGCTTGATAGCGTTCTTCCTGTTGTTTCGATCGAGAGTTCGAAAAAAGTTGTCATGGATGGGAGCATAAGGCCCATCATAAGAGCTATGATGCTCACCACAACAAGCATCTCGATAAGCGAAAAACCAGCTGTTTGTTTTGCGCTAATTTGACGTGTCATCAGAGGAGAGTATTTGCTTCGGATCATTCCCCTCTTTACCAGATGCGCCATAAGACATGATTTTCGGATGCCCGTTTTCATTAGTATACACGAAGTCATTTCCCCAGGCGTCCTGCGGTACGTGTTTCATGAATCCTTCTGGATCATAGTTCTTACAAGTTCGGCCGGCAGGGGCTTTGACAAGCGCGTCAAGGCCTTGTTCAGTTGTAGGGTAGAAACCACAAACACGTCTAAAGTCATCCAAAGTGTTTATAATTTGCTTGATCTGGATGCGGGTGCCGGTGATCTGAGATTCCTTATATCTGTTCATGACGTTGCTTGTCACAAGGCCCATGACCATAGCGATGATTGAGATCACAATCATCATTTCAATCAGGGTGAATCCTGCAATACTTTTTTTCTTCTTTTCCATAGTCTTACCTTTTATTGATGTTCATCATCTCCATCAATGGCATAAAAACCGCCATGACGATAAAGCCAACACCCAGACCCATCCCTATGATCATGACAGGCTCAAGCAAGCTTGTCATGGCATCAATTTGGTTTGTTACCTGGTCTTCATAAATAGATGCTACATTTTGTAGCATGGCGGGTAACTCTCCCGTTTTCTCTCCAATAGAGATCATATGTATCATCATGGGGGGGAATTGCCCACTGCGTCTTAGTGGTTCTGCAATAGACTGCCCCTCAGTGATATTTTCCCGTGCATTTTCTATTGCCCGGGCTATATGCACATTATCTACCAGATTTTTGGCAATCAGCATACTCGTTAAAATGGGGACGCCACTGGAAAGGAGGGTGGCCATGGTACTTGCAAAGCGGGCAGCTGCAACTGTCCGGACCAAAGGGCCAATGACAGGGAGCTTGAGTTTGATAGCGTCCCATTGAGCACGGCCTTCGGAGGTTGCTGTATAGCGTTGAAAGAGTATGACGCATCCTATTATGGCGAGAATGATCATGTACCAAGAAGTGACTAAAAAATCACTGAAGCTCATAATAGCTTGTGTCAGGAGAGGGATAGGCTTTTTCATGGATTCGAATATTCGTGTTAGCTTGGGAATAACGACAGTGAAAATACCCATCATAAGACCTGTAGCCACAACGAGCATGATGAGGGGGTAGGTCATGCCACTTACTACTTTGTTGCGTAAGCGCATCTGAGCTTCTTTCAGATCAGCGAGTCGTATTAAAACAGCCGACAAGGTGCCTGAGCTTTCGCCTGCCTCGATCATATTGAGAAAAATAGTATCAAAGACCCGTGGATGAGAAGCGGCAGCTTTGCCTAAGCTCAGTCCCTCATTCACATCCTGGCGCACCTGGGCTAAGACTATTTTGAGCCTTGGTTGCTCGCACTGATCGACAATTGCGCCCAAAGCATCGACCAGGGGGATATTGGCTTTCACAAGACTCGCGAGCTGCCGAGTAACGAGTGCGATATCCTCATGTTTAATGCGGTTAAAAAGGCTAAAGCTTCCTTCTTTCAAAGCCTTGCCTGAGGAAGCGCCGCTTCGTTCCTGGATATCAGTTACCATCAGGCCCTGTTTTTTAATCTTTGCCCTGGCAGCTTTTTGGCTCTCGGCTTCTATAATGCCTTTTTGTGACTTACCTGCAGCTGTGAGGGCTTTATAGTCAAAAAGTGGTGCCATCTCTCTTATTCCTCCGCATGCGTTGCACGCATGAGTTCGTCAATTGTCGTGATGCCTTGGAGTACTTTTTTTACACCATCTTCTCTCAGCGTTGTCATGCCAGCTGCAATAGCAGCTTTTTTGACAATACCTGCATCACTATTGCGGACAATAAGTGAGCGCAGCGTGTCATCAATCACGAGTAATTCATGGATCACTGTGCGTCCAGAGTACCCTGTTTGCGAGCAGTGGGGGCAGCCCTCTGCACGGTAGAATGTGGCGTCTGGAGGGAGTCGCTTGAGTGCCAGTTCTCCTAGCTGAAAATCACTTGGTTCATGTCGTACGCGGCATTTGAAGCAGACGCGCCGAATAAGGCGCTGTGCAATGACCCCTAAGAGGGAGCTTGCAACTAAGAAGGGTTCGACGCCCATATCAGAGAGGCGTGTGGTTGCGCCGGCGGCATCATTGGTATGGAGGGTTGAAAGCACTAAGTGTCCTGTGAGGGATGCGTTGATCGCAATTTCGGCTGTCTCTTTATCGCGAATTTCACCGACCATAATAATGTCTGGATTTTGACGTAAAAATGCTCGAAGTGCACGCGCAAAGCTGAGGTCAATTTTGGAGTTTACCTGTACCTGGTTGATGCCTGGGATCTGGTACTCAATAGGATCTTCGACAGTCATGATATTACGTGTTGGAGAGTTGAGTTTCACTAGGCATGCAGAGAGTGTTGTCGATTTTCCGCTGCCTGTTGGGCCGGTAACGAGGATAATGCCATATTTCTTGAAAATAAGCTTTTCAACAGCGTGTGCACTTTCTTGGCTAAACCCAAGCTGCCCTAGTTCCAGAACATTCCCCGTTTGTTCGAGGATACGCATAACAATACGTTCCCCAAAACTAGTTGGCACTGTTGAGAGTCGAATATCGATGTCATTGCCAGCAATTTTCACCTTGATACGTCCATCCTGGGGGAGGCGTTTTTCTGCAATATCGAGCATTCCCATGACTTTGATGCGGGAGGAGATAGAAGCGTGAGCTCTTTTTGGTTGGCGGATCACATCGATCAGGACGCCGTCGACGCGAAATCTGACGGCAAATTCTTTTTCGAATGGTTCAATGTGGATATCAGATGCCTTCTCCTTGATTGCACGGAAAAGGAGTGAGTTCACAAATTTGATAACAGGCGCGTCATCTTCTGTGCCCTCTAAAAGATCGATCGGTCCCTCGAGATCAAAGGTGTCCTCAAAATCTCCACCGATAGAATCGACCATTTTTGAGGTATTACGTTCATAGACGCGGTTAATCGCTTCTTGGATTTTCTGTGGTGTACTGACGACGAGCCGTACACGCATACCAGTTTGGAGTTCTAAGTCACGGACAACAGTAGGATGAAAAGGATCAGATACAGCAACGATAAGCTCGCCGTTAGATATTTTCATAGGAATAATTTCACGTGATTTAGCATAGTTAAGCGGGATGGCGCTTACAAGAGTTGGTTCAATATCAAGAGCCTTGAGATCCTCGATGAACGGTATGTCCATCTGCGTGCAGAGTGCCTTGATAATATCCGCTTCCGTGATGAAGTTTTTTCGTATGAGAACATCGCCCAGAAGTCCGCCGTCTTTTTGCTGGAATTTGAGGGCCTGCTCAAGCTGTGTTTCTGTAATGACATTGCTTGCAACCAGTATTTCTCCAATACGTGGATTGTGGCGATCATGCACAAGCGTCATGGAGGAGTTGCCTCCGGTGGTTGTGCCTGCAGTGGTTCAGTCTGGGGTAGTTCAGTCTGAGGTGCAGTTTCTGTGCTCTGCAGTACTGATGGTTGAATGGATGTATCAGGAGCTAAGAGTGATGCTGGAGGCGGTGTGGCTTCCTGTACAGGTGGGACAAAAATGGCTGGGGCGCCTTTGTCTTCGTCAATAGAGATTGTTGTTTCGTTCTTTTTCGTCAAATCTTCAAGATCTGGGAGATTGGCAATGATGTTATTACGGGTTTTTCGTAGGCCATCTTCGCCGCCCATATTGGATTCAATAAAGTCATCGCGCTCTTTGAGTTTGCGATCTAAGATAGTTCGAATTTTGGCGTACTGGCGCACAATATGTGGCGTGATAAAGATTAAGAGATTGTTTTTAGTGACAGAGGATGTTCTCGATCTGAAGAGCCAGCCAAGTAAAGGTATATCGCCTAAAAGAGGTACCTTATTTGTTGAAACTTCAGTTTTATCGCGAATTAAGCCACCTAGGACAATGGTGTCTGCATCACCGACAATGGCAGTTGTCGTTGCAGTGCGCACAAGTGTTGCAAGTGCGGAATCGCTGACATTTTTTGGTAATTGTCTATTGGATATATCGCCCATTTTGGCTGTAACATCCATTTTGACAAAATTGGTAATTTTATTAATCTGGGGCTTGATTTTGATGGATAGGGACACGCTCTTATCGTTAAAGCTCGATATAGCTCCCCCTGCTCCTTGGATTGATGTTGCTGAAGGTACAGGGATCATTTCCGCTGATTCAAAGCTTGCTTCTGTATTGTCAAGTGCAATGATCTGAGGTGTTGCAAGCACATTGGCATTGGCATTCTGCTGCAGCATCTTGACGAGGCCTAGAACACTGCTGATCGTGTAGGTTGTACCAGCCAATGTGACAGCCGTTGTGCTATCACCGCTTAGAGGAAGAGGAATAAACGCCCCTGGGGTACTGAAGGCAGTGCCGTTGACCATACTGAGGAGGTCGCCCCCATTAGTAACAGTGCCTGCTAAGAGGCTAGGTGGCATAGCGGCAGCAAGATTAGCTGAAAAATTAAAGTTATTGCCAATGGAAACTTCCATGACAACGACCTCTACGTAGACTTGCTCACGGGGAATGTCAAGCCTATTGATAACACGTTGGACAGTTACAAAATCTGACGGCGAGGCTGTAGTAATAACGAGAGAATTGGTTGCTTTGTCCGGGCTGATGCGGATGGATCCTTCGAAAAGGGATGCTGATACGGGGTTTGAGCCTGTGCCACCTTGAGGTTTTGGAGGGGGCGTGCCTGAGCCGCCGCCTGAGGTCAACGCGTTGAGTGTGGTACCGATTTGTTCTGCATCAGCGAACTGGAGATAGACAACATGGACTTTGCCGCCTCCTGTTGAGGTAGGAAGTCTTTGGTCGAGTTTGGTGACAAGGAGGCGAACCTGTTCAGCGCCTCGTGAGTTTGCATGAACGATAAGGTTATTCGTGCGTTCATCTGCAATAATTGTATTGATGATGCCGCCTTCTTTAGTGCGGCGTGCGTTAAATTTGCTTCCTGCAAATCTGCCGCCTGCGCCTCCAGCTGGCGCTACGCCAGATGTACCTGGTATAAGGGTATCGATCAATTTGGAGAGTTCTTGGGCAGAGGCGTACCGTACTGGAATAACTTCAATACCTGCGTCAAAGCCTTCGACATCAAGGAGTTCGAGCATTTTGGCAACTTTTAGAATATCGGATCCAGTATCTGTGACGATGACCGTATTGGTCTGATCATAAGGGATAATGCGAGAATTCGCTGGCATGAAGGTACGGAAGGTGCGACTCACTTCTTCGGCACTGATATACTTGAGCGAAAAAATCCGTGTAATAAGGGCGTCAGAATTAGGCGATGAATCACCAGAGAAGGTGGGAAGCTGCTTGTCGCGCGCATCGCGTTGACGTGCAATACGCAGGTACTTGCCTGAAGGAATGATAGCAAGCTGGTTCATATCAAGAGCTGTGAGAAACACCTTCCAGGCTTCTCCTACCGTGATAGGTGAATTGGAGATGATGCTGATTCTGCCTTTGACATCTTTATCGAGAATGAAATTTTTTCCGGTGAGTTTTCCAAGCGTTTTTGCGATATCGAGTATATCTGCGTCAGGAAAATTGAAGTCAGTCACTATCTCGTTGCTGCCTTCTCCTGTTTCTGTATTAATGGTGACCGGTTCGACCTTGCCATCGGAGACGACGCCATGCGTTGTTCCTCCGCCAACGACGATGCCGTCCTTTGTGCGGACGGGGTCAAAACCTGGGTCTTGTTTGCCGCCTGCTGAGATGGAGGGGCGTGCTCCATTATCACGGCGAGGCTGGTCGCGTCTGTCGTCATGGTGCTGCTGGGCCTGGCGAAAAAAATCATCAAAATTATCGTCTTCGTCATCATCATCGTAGAAGATAGGAGGGCGAGCCTGTGGATGGGCATCTGGTGCAAATTGACGGGCACCGGGCAAAAACCCGCTCCGTCCGCCATCAGCAAATGTATGGGGGAGCAACCAAAGGCACCATGCAAGCATGCTTAGATTTTGATTCACGTATAATAGCCCTCTTCTTATATCTCTTCTTAGTATAGGCAAGTTTTGGAGGAGACGCTACGGCAAAACTCTTGTGAGGCACTCAAGGCATAGCTAACGGATGTCGTAGGTGTAGGTCGAGGGCTTGCCATCTCGGTTAATTTGAAGCTCGAGGTGGTTGGAGGTCTTCAGCTCTGTCATCATCTCAAAGGCTTTGCCAGGATCAGTCACTGGCTGGCCGTTGAGGCCTGAGATAACGTCGCCATTTTTGATGCCGAGCTTATCGTAGATGCTGCCAGGCACGATCTGAAAAAATTTATAGCCATTAGCAATGCCGTTTTCAAAATTTGGTACAGCTCGTGCTTGCGTCAAAATATTGTTGAGATCTGCAAGCGATTTATCAACCTCAATGCGCGAGACTGTGAACTGGTTGGTTGAGACCCGTTCAATGCCTGTTGGTTTGGGGGCAATACGTGCGTTATTGGTGATGCTCTTAGCATCGTCAGGGAGTTCGATATACTCTTTTTTGCGCGTCGTATCATTAATGAAGACAACGCGTGTTGCCAGAACCTCGAGGACGCGAAGTTTTCCGGGAATAGAGTCCTCTGCACGTACGGGGTAGACTTTGTTTGCGGCCTTGTCCTCAATGGTAGCAATCGAAAGGGCAGCGGTTTTTAAGACCAAGGTGCCAAGGAGATTGAGTGGAAGCGTGCTTTTTGTTGGGGGTGCATTATCCTGAGGCGAATCAGTCAAGGAGTCTGCCTCTTCGCCTGGCACTTTTCCCTGACTATTAAAAATATTCCGCATAATAATCAAGCCATCTTCAGGGGTGAGTGGTTGCAGTTTGGTGTGGGGATAGTGACCATGCTGTTCAGGTTCAGGGATACTGCGAGCAATTGTCAGCGACGATATATCTGCAAGAAAATAGGTTGATATGCATGCCGTCATAAGGGCGCCGGCATGTTTGCCGCCTATTTTCTGCATACTTGCTGAAATCTCTTCAAAAGCAAGTTGCGGATTAAGAAGAATTTTTTGAACACGCTCCGAATTGCTTAGCTGTGTAAAACGCTCAAGCCAGCGGTTGCTGGCGCTGTGCATGCGAGATCTGAGTTGTGTCCATAATGCCCGTCGATCCATGAATCCCCTCACCCTCTAGATGTATCGATTTTTAGACGCTCCTGCAAGGAAAGATTGACGGATGGCCTCAGGAGTGGTAGGATGCCTTCTGTCCCTTCTCAGATGAACTGGGGTTTGCATCAGGGTACGAGGCCGGAGGTCATAAGGCGATGTTTCAAGTAGGAGATAGTGCTGTATATCCCGCGCATGGACTTGCGGTTGTTAAAAGAATTGAAGAAAAAGAAGTTGGGGGCAAGCTTCAGAAGTTTTATGTTCTTCATGTTGTTGAGAATCAAATGACAATTAAAGTGCCGACCGACAATGCTGTATCAGTTGGGCTGAGACGTATTGCTTCGCAAGAAGATATTCATGCTGTCTATGGAGTGCTGCGTGAACGAAATGTCAAGATTGATCAGACAACATGGAATCGGCGTTATCGCGATTATATGGATAAAATCAAGACTGGTTCTATTTTTGAGATTGCTGAAGTTTTACGAAATCTTTTTTTACTGCGGCATAGCAAGGATCTTTCATTTGGTGAGAGAAAGATGCTTGATCAGGCGAAGCAGCTTCTTATTAAGGAAATTGCCTTAGCAAAACAGGCGAAAGAAGATGTTGTTGATCAAGAGATTCAAGCTATTTTTGCATCCTAAGGAGTAGGTAGTGCGCGTACGGTTTGCGCCAAGTCCAACAGGGTATTTGCACATAGGTGGTGCGCGTACTCTTTTTTTTAATTGGCTGATGGCGCGTCATTTTGGTGGCACGTTAGTTTTACGTATTGAAGATACGGATAGGCAACGAAGTACAGCGGAAAGTGAGCGCATGATTCTTGATGACATCATGCGCCTTGATCTTCAGGCGGATGAAGGGCCTTTCAGGCAATCAGAGCGTCTAGCTATCTATCAGGAATATATTGAAAAGCTGCTTATTGAAGATAAGGCATATTATTGTTACTGCACTGATGAAGTCTTAGAAGAGAAAAAGCAGCGTGCGATCGCACTTAAGCGCCCGCCCCATTACGATGGTCATTGTGCAAAATTAACCGAGCGTTCTGCTGGCCCAGCAGTGGTGCGTTTTCGTACCCCTCAAAAAGCTTATGTTCTTGAAGATCAGGTTGCAGGTCGTGTGCAGTTTCCTGCCGGTATGATGGGTGATTTTGTCCTTATGCGTAGCGATGGATCGCCTGTCTATACATTTTGCTGTGTGGTGGATGATCATCTGATGAGAATGACTCATGTCGTTAGGGCGGCTGAGCATGTGACAAATACGGTACGTCAACTTATGCTCTATGAGGCATTTGGCTGGCAGGCCCCGACTTTTGCGCATATGGCACTTGTCTTAGGGCAAGATCGCCAGAAATTATCAAAACGGAGTGGGGATGTATCAGTTCGTGAGTACTTGGACAAAGGGTACCTGCCTGAGGCTTTGCTTAATTTTCTGTATTTTCTTGGTTTTACTCCTGCTGGTGGGACACGTCTTTCTGGGCATCCTGAGATTCTGACGCGTGAAGAGATGATTGCCTCCTTTGATAGTAAGCATTTTCATGCGTCACCTGCTGTTTTTGATTTGGCAAAATTACGTTGGATGAATGGTTTTTATATTCAGAAAATGCCCCTTGCAGAGCTTTGTCAGCGTGTTGGGAACAGTGACCCTCTCTGGGTACGCAAAATGGCAAGTATTCGAGGGGATGCAAGCACACTTGAAGATTTGCCGCGTTTGGTAGAAGAGGTTTATGGAGATGTTGGGTTGTCAGACGAGGCTCGTCTTCTTCTGGAGCCTTGTGCGAAGGCCTTGATGGATGGATTTGAGGGGCTTTTAGTATCTCGACACGATCTGACAGAAGAAGAAGCGCAGAAAATTTTCAAGCAATTGGCTAGCACACTTGGGATGCAGGGGAAGGCGTTTTATTTGCCGCTTCGCGCATTAATTACAGGTGTGCTTCACGGACCTGAACTTCGGGTGATAGCGTCGATTCGCGGTCCTCAGTGGTTACGATCCCGTATCAATCATATTCGGCAAGTTTTATTATGATAGTGTTAACAAATACCCTCACACGGCAAAAAGAGCCACTAAGCGTTACTGGCAATAAGGTACGATTTTATTCCTGTGGACCCACTGTGTATGGTCTTATCCATATTGGGAATCTGCGCGGAGCATTGGTGGCGGACCTGCTTGTCCGTATGTTCCATCTCAATGGTCTTGATGTAGAATATGTCCGCAATTTTACTGATGTGGATGATAAGATTATTGGTCAGGCGCGTGTTGAAGGCGTCACGTCTGAGGCTATAGCTGAGCGTTATACACGTGAGGTGCAGCTGGATTATGAGCGTTTTGGGCTTATTCAGCCAACGTACTCGCCAACTGTGACTGGTTCTATGGATGCGATCATTACTATGATCGCTGAGCTTATTCAAAAAGGGCATGCATACCAGTCAGGTGCAGATGTTTATTTTTCACTGAAAACGGCGCCTCGTTATGGTGCTTTGTCTCATAGGTATGCCAATGATGCACAGTCTCGGCTTGAGGATGTGGCAAAAAAGCAAGATGATGCAGATTTCGTGCTCTGGAAGGGGTCGAAGCCTGGAGAGCCCTTTTGGGCGTCTCCTTTCGGAGAAGGGCGGCCTGGCTGGCATATAGAATGTTCAGCTATGATTCGGCAGTATCTTGGAGAAGAAATTGATGTGCATCATGGTGGAGAGGATTTGATATTCCCGCACCATGAAAATGAGATTGTACAAAGTGAGTGTGCCACAGGGCGGCCTTTGTCACGTTTTTGGGTACATCATGGTTTTGTGACCATGCAGGATGAAAAAATGTCCAAGAGTTTGGGGAATGTGATCACAGCGCGCGCCTGGTATGAGCAGTATGGGGCAGAGCTTGGCCGGTATTTTCTGATCCAGTCGCACTATAGGTCTATTGTCTCTTTGACGCAGGACAAGGTCGAGTCTGCTCGTCAAGGTTTGCGGCGCATGTATGAGGCAAAGAGAAGTGCGCTTGCAGCCTCGGGAACTGGGATTGCATTTCGTGTTGAGAGTGTACGGGCTGCGATGATGGAGGCTTTGAATCAGGATCTTAATATACCTGCTTTTTTCAGTCTCTTCTTTGGAGCTATCCGTGAGTGGAATACGCATGCAGAACATGCGAGCAGAGAAGATGGAGAAGCTCTCCTGTCGCTTTTTGCATTCGTCACTGAGGCGACAGGTATTGGTGCTCTTGAGCCAGATGCATTAGAAGACGCAGCAGCAGCGCTTTTGGCTGCAAGACTTGAAGCTCGGCAGCAGCGTGATTTTGCCGAGGCAGACAGATTGCGTGATGCGCTTCTCAAGCTGGGTGTTCATGTGATAGATCAAAAAGATGGAACACAACGCTGGGAAAAAGTCTAATTTTTTTCATGAACGGCCTTTTGTTCTTAAAACGCTTTTCCCGCCATGTGGGGATCAGCGGCAGGCGATACCGGCTCTCGTTGCTGGTATCCAATCAGGTCAAAGGGCTCAGGTCCTTTTAGGTGTAACTGGTTCGGGCAAGACCTATACCATGGCTCAGGTCATAGCGCAGGTGGGCTTACCCACCTTGGTGTTGAGTCATAATAAGACACTTGCTGCGCAGCTATTTTCAGAAATGCGGGGGTTTTTTCCTGAAAATGCGGTTGAGTACTTTGTCAGCTACTATGATTATTACCAGCCCGAGGCGTACGTTGCGTCCACTGATACGTATATTGAAAAAGATGCGCAGATTAACGATGAATTAGATAAATTGAGACATTCGGCGACACGGTCGCTTCTGGAGCGATCGGATGTCGTCATTGTTTCATCCGTGAGTTGTATCTATGGTCTCGGATCTCCGGAGGCCTATCAGGGGCTTATTCTCTATCTCGAAGTTGGACGGCTGATGAAGCGTCAAGATTTTCTGCGTAAGCTGGTTGAGATTCAGTACACGCGGAATGACTCTGATTTTTCGCGGGGTATTTTCCGTGTCAGGGGTGACACGGTTGATATTTTCCCTGCCTATGAAGAAGAGTTGGCAGTACGGGTGAGTTTTTTTGGTGACACTATTGAATCTCTTTCTCTCATTGACCCCCTGCGCGGGGGTAAAGGGCAGGTGCTGACACGCATTACTATTTACCCTGCAAGTCATTATGTGACCTCAGCTGATGTTCGCAAGCAGGCTCTTGGCTCTATTCGTGTTGAGCTGCAGGAGCGCCTGCAGTTCTTGCATGAACAAGGACGTATAATGGAGGCAGAGCGCCTTGAAGAGCGTACCTTGCATGATTGTGAGTTGATTGAAGAAATTGGCTTTTGCCCTGGCATTGAGAATTATTCGCGGCATTTGACAGGACGTGGACCTGGGGAGGCGCCGCCGACATTGCTCGAGTATTTTCCAAAAAAGTGGCTTTTGATCGTTGATGAAAGCCATGTCACAGTGCCACAAATTGGTGCGATGTACCGAGGTGACCGTGCTCGAAAGATGAATTTAGTCGAGCATGGATTTCGCTTACCATCTGCGCTTGATAATCGTCCTTTGGCATTTCAGGAGTGGGAAAATCTGGTGAACCAGGTTATTTTTGTATCAGCAACACCCGCTGATTATGAGCTAGAGCAATCAGGTGGGCAGATTGTTGAGCAAGTTATTCGTCCTACGGGCTTATTGGATCCCCTTATTGAGGTGCGCTCTGCGCGGACTCAGGTCGACAATTTGCTTACTGAGATCTACGTGCGTGTCAAAAAAAAGCAACGCGTGCTTGTGACCACGCTCACGAAGAAATTAGCCGAAGATTTGACTGACTACTATAGTAAGCAAGGTGTTCGGGTCAAATATCTCCATTCTGACATTGAAACCCTCGAGCGTATTGAGATTCTGCGCGATTTACGTCTCGGTGTTTTTGACGTCCTTGTTGGGATTAATCTGCTTCGTGAGGGGCTTGATCTGCCTGAGGTCACGCTGGTTGCTATTTTAGATGCAGACAAGGAAGGTTTTTTACGAAGCGCGCGCTCCCTGATTCAGACCATAGGCAGAGCAGCTCGTAACGCTGAGGGTTTTGTTCTTCTCTATGGAGATAAAATAACAGACAGTATGCGCAAGGCCATAGATGAGACGCAACGACGACGTGTACTTCAGGAAGCTTATAATAAAGAACATGGCATAACGCCAACGACTGTGAGTCGCGCCCTCCCTGAAGATATTGTTGAGCGCCACGAGCCGAAAACAATTAAAGAGCGTTCCAAGCGTGATGCTCAGCGCGCTTTAGGTACTGGCAAAGGGCAAGCGAGTGTATGGCTGAGGCCTGAAGACAAACTGCTTTCACTTCCTGCGCGTCTAGAAAAACTTGCAGGCGAGTACTATGTGAAAGATGCGTCCATTGCGACCATGCTTATCACTATGAAGCAGGCCATGCAGCAATCTGTGAAAAAGCTTGATTTTGAGCGCGCAGCTGCTCTTCGTGACCGTATTAAGCAGCTACAAGAAATTGAGCTCCTTGAGTGCGCGTAAAAGAGAGTGTAGCAGGCGTGATGCAGCGAATGGTATATTGATGATGTTTACAAAAGAGATAAAAAAGATACAATAGAGCAATGAAAATCATTTCTTGTTTTTTTGTGCTCATGTTGACTAAAAGTGCTTTAGCGGTAGTTCTTCCGCAATATATTGAGGACTATAAAGAGATACTTTTTGCAAATATTCATTTTATATATATAGCAGAACAAAGAGCGAATGGCTCTATCAAGGATGCTTTGGCTATGAGTCAAGATGGCGATAAGCATGGCTCATGCAGAAATTGAGAAAATATTTAAGGCTGCTGGTCTCGCTGCCCACGCTGCCGCTGCTGGTGTTGAAAAATCTCATCAAGACAAAGTATATGATGCTGTATATGTTTCTGGTATTACTCAGGAAATTTTGAGAACTGCTGATAAAGTTGCGAATCTCGATAAAGCTGAGCTTCGGAAGGCTAAAGTGTTTGCGTATACTGAATCGAAAGATGCTGCATTGAAGATCATTCCTGACCTAGAGAATCATTTAAAAATTTCTCAAGAAGGAGCTCGCATGGCTCGCGACAATGCTGAGGAAGCATCGCTTGAGTTATATGATGCTTTAGATAGTCAAGTTGCTGATCGTCACAGGAGTGGAGCTGGGCCTCATGCTTCTCGGGCGCCTCAAGTAAAGGGTTTTAATACTGAAGCGTTTCATACTGTTTTGCGCAAGCTGCGCGGCGCGGTTCATGCTGCTCATGACGAACATAAGGCGGCTACGAGGACGATGGATGCCGCTCAATTGTCACTCATGGCAACGGCTGCTAAGGGGCAGTTTGATACTGCCGCTGCTGCAAAGAAGAAGCTTGATGATGCTCGTGCTGCTTTTTTTGCAGCTACTATTGTTGACAATGAGGCTGCTACGACTGGTTGTGGCGAGTAATTCTTTTTTATGAAATAGATAATATTTGTCAATACTCACACACATGAGCTCGCCGTTAAACACCAAGATCTCTGCTTTATCAACAAGTCGGTTGATGGTAGCGTTTGTCATGACAGGATTCTGGGAATGTCTGCGGCTACTCCACAATGTCTTGATTGCTGACGGGTTCTGGCTGCATTCTGTTTGTAGCGGTCCAGGAGGTGAGAAGCCTCCTTGGCTACTTCTCTGCATAGATACGTAGTCAGCAAGGATCCAAAATCACGATGATAGAAGGCGTTTACAAAGCGCGCCGAGGTTGTTCTGAAGTTGCTGAGGTTTTTATAATGCTGTTGTATGAGCTGACATGGGTCTTGCGTTGGTTCTGTCGTATTTTTTATGAGGTACCACGCTCCTGGAGTGTTTGAAAGATGTGTCCATTGCGACCATGCTTATCACTATGAAATAGGCCATGCAATAATCTGTGAAAAAAGCTTATTTTAAACACGTGGCTGCTCTTCATGGCTGTATGAGGTAGCTATAAGAAATTGAGCTTCTTGAGTGTGAGTAAAAGAGGATGTGGCAGGCGTGATGCAGTAAGTGTTATATTAATAATGTTTACAAAAAATATAAAAAATATACCATAGAACAATGAAAACTATTTCTTGTTTTTTTGTACTTATGCTTCTCGTGTTGACGAAGAGTTCTTTAGCGAGAGTTCCTCAGGAAAATATTGATGCTTATAAAGAGATACTTTTTGCAAATCTTCATTTTATATATACCTCAGAAGAAGAAGCGAAGCACACTATGGCCAATGCTTCGGATATTAGTCGAGCTGGTACCGGTGTGGCTCATGCAGAAATTGAGAGAATATTTAAGGCTGCTGGTCTCGCTGCCCACGCTGCCGCTGCTGGTGTTGAAAAAATTCATCAAGAAAAAGTCCGTGATGCTGCATATGTTTCTAGTATTGCTCATGAAATTTTGAGAACTGCTGATAAGGTTGTGGCTCTCAATGAAGCTGAGCTTAATGCTGTTGCGAGTGGGGGCAAGCATGCATCGGGGATAGTTGATGAAAGGAAGGCCGATGTTCAAGCTTCTCGAGACGGCGCTCACATGGCTTACGAAAAGGCTATGGCTGCAGCGGCTGTTTTACATGCTGCTTTAGATAGTCACGTTGCTGGTCCTCGCGGTAGTGGAGCTGGGCCTAGTGGTTCTCAAGCGCCTCAAGAGAAGTTTTTGGATACTGGAGCGCTTCAGGTTCTGTTGCACGAGCTGCGCGGCAAGATTATTACTGCTCATCACGAACATCAGGTGGCTATGAGGACGAAGGATGCCGCTAACTCTTCGCTCGTGGAGGCTGATAGAAAAATGGCAGATATTTTGCGGGTAGCTACTCCGGGGTCTGTTTTTCCCCAGAAGTTAAGTGATGAGGCCGTGGATGCTCAGCGTACGCAAAATCGTGCCGTTGCTGCTGTTGCTGTTGCGAAGAAGAAGCTTGATGATGCTCATGCTGCTCATGATGCAGCTACTGTTGCCGCTAGCGCTGCTGCTGCTGAGGCTACTGCTGCTGCTGGTACTGACGAGTAATTCGGTTTTTTATGAAATAGGTGATATTTATCAATACTTACACACATGAGCTCGCCGTTGAGCACCAAGATATTCTCTCTATCAACAAATCGATTGACGGTAACGTTTGTCATGACAGGATTCTGGGAATGCTTGCATCCGTTCCACAATGTCTCGATTGCTGCAGGATTATGGCTGCATTCTGTTTGCGGCGGTCCAGGAGGTTAGAAACCTCCTCGGCTCCTTTTCTCTGCATAGATACGATTCCTCAGTGAGCAAGGATCCGTAATCGCGATGATAGAAGACGTTTGCAAAGCACGCCGAGGTTGTTCTGAAGTTTTTAGAATGCTGTCGCATAAACTGATATGGGTCTTGCGAAGGGTTCCTTCGGACCTTGTATGAGGTGCTGCGCTCCTGGAGTGTTTGAAAGATGCGTCCATTGCGACCATGCTTATCACTATGAAGCAAGCCATGCAGTAATCTGTGAAAAAGATTGATTTTGAGCGCGCGGCTGCCCTTCATGACTGTGTGAGGTAGCTGCAAGAAATTGAGCTCCTTGAGTGTGCGTAAAAGAGGGTGTGGCAGACGTGATACAGCGAATGGTATATTAATGTTGTTTACAAAAAAAATAAAAAAGATATCATAGAGCAATGAAAACTATTTCTTGTTTTTTGTGCTTATGCTTCTCGTGTTGACGAAGAGTTCTTTAGCGATAGTTCCTTCGAAAGATATTGATGCTTATAAAGAAAAACTGTCTGCGCATCTTCATTCTTTATATATCTTAAAAAACAGAAAGATTTATAATTCTCATGTAACGGCTGCTAAAGGTATTGTTCTAAAGGCTGACAGTTACGTTAAAGAAAATATTCATGTAATGTTTAGGGCTGCTGATGCCGCTGCTCGCGCTGCCGCTGCCGCTGCCGCTGCCGCTGTCGGTGCTGATAAATCGCATGAAGACAAAGTTCATGATGCTGCATATGTTTCTAGTATTGCTCATGCAATTCGGGCAATTGTTCTGCAGGTTGACGCTCTCAGTGTAGTTGAGCTTAATGAGACTAAAGGGCAGTATCGATCTAGTAAAGATAGAACAGAACAGGCACGGCGGATCATTGCTGCAATGAAGAATAATGTTATAGCTTCTCACGAAGGATTTAAGATAGTTGATGACAGGGCTAAGGCGGCAGAGCGTGCTTTACATGCTGCTGTACGTGCTGCTTCAGATAGTCAAGTTGCTGGTGCTGCTGCTGACGCTGCTGGTGAGTAATTCTTTTTTATGAAATAGGTAGTATTTTTTATGAGTCGTATTTGTTGGTTGGTTTTTATTTTTTTGGTTCTTTCGAGGCCTGTTCTTGCAGAAATTACTCTCGAAGAAAGACAAAGACTTCAAAATCAATTAGGTTCTATTTCAGGTGATTGGGCTGCTGCTAGAATAGCGTCTCGAAATGCTTATCTTCAAGCGCTGAATATTTGTAATAAACATAGGGATATGTAGGCCTCTGATGAGGCTTATCGCACTTTTATGAATGCGGCAATTGCTCAGGCTTCTGTTGATCGTCAATTTCGTACTCTTACTTGCCATTGATCAGGCATGTGTGTGCTCTATGCTGTTTACAGAATGTTTGTTATGGAGTAGAATCCTTGGATGAAAATGAGTTCTGTTGTCTTGGGTTTTTTCTTTATAGTGGGGGGTCGTGTTTTGGCGCAGACACCTGGAAGGTGCGATCGTGAGGTTGTGGCTGCAAGGGCTGCGGCTTTTGATGCTGCTGCTGCTATTGCTATTCCTGAGGCTGCGCTTCGAGCTGAAATTATGCGCCGTGCTGGTGTGCGTGCCGAGGCTGCTCATGCTGCAGCTATTCGTGCTACTGTAGTTGACGATATTTGTGTTGCTGCTACCGAGGCTGCTTCGGCCAGTGTGGCAGCTTATATTGCGGCTTTTGATGCTGTTGGTGCGGCTTCACCAGCTATAGCGCAGGCTGCTGCTACGCGTGCACAAGCCGCTTGTCATGGAGCTGATCGCGCTACGGAGAGAGCCCGTATTGCAGTTGATCATGACTTTGAGGCTAGACGTTTTTTTAATGCTACTATGATGTGCGCTGATATGGCAGCTGGTGCTGCGGATATTGCTATCAGTGCTGCTGCATATATGGCGGAAGATGGTATTGCTGTTCATCGCGCTGTAAGACGCACGCAGCTTGCTTATGATGAGGCGGTCCGTCGTGTTGCTTTTTCTGTTGATGGAGATGCTGTATTTTGTCTTGCCATTGCGACTGCAATTCACGCGATTGTCCACACGTATGCCCTCCGTTAATGTATAATTTTTACAAATTTTTTGTGCTGGGGTAGCGTACTAGATATGCAGATGCTGGCTCTATTTTTTGGCTTAGGAACAGGTTCGTTTTGGTCTTTGGTATCGGTGCCGGAGATAGGTGGATCAAGAAATGCTTATGAGGCCACTATTTTTCGTGCGGCTTCTGCTCGTGTACATGTCGTTGCTGCTGCTTATGATGCTCTGATTGCTGCCTCTCCTGAGCGTGCGCATTCTGCAGCGGTTCGAGCTCTTTTATACTATCATGAAGCCCGGGTTGCTGATGCTGGGAATATATATACTGCTATTGCTGAGTGTGTTGCCCAGAGTGCACTTGCAAGTGCCGCTGCTCTTGATGCATCAGCAACTTGTTGTGCTCGTGTAGCTCATGAAGCGGCGCATCGTGCTGAAGTTGCAGCTAGAGCTGCTGCTGCTGCTGCTCGTACTGCTCACCCTAGTTCCTGTAGTGCTCTTGTTTTTCTTGAGGTTTATGTTTCCGCTACCCGTGTTGCTGCTCAAAGAGCACTTACGAGTGCTGCTGCTCTTGATGCTATTGAAGCAGAGTCGCCTCGTGCTGCTCGTGCTGCCGCTGATCGCGCACAGGCAGCTCATACTGAAGCAGCGCGCACTCTTGCGAGTATGCGTGCTGCGGCGAGCTATGTTGACATTGCCGACATTACTCGTCTGGTCGACAGTATTGTTATCCACAATGCAGTGGCGGCTCGTGCCGCTGATGTTGCTATTAGTGCTGCTGCAAGTATAACGGCAAGTAATGCGGCAGCTGTTATCACTTCTTCTCTGGCCCGTGCACGTATTGCTGCCAATTGTGCTCGCCGTGCTAGGGATGCGGCACAGCTTGCTGCAATGCGCATAGAGGATGCGAGTAATGATGCGGGAGATGTCGTCAGTAATGTTATGGTAACGATAGCTAGTCTCCCTGCTGCGGAGAGTCATACTGAAGCTGCTCATCGTATTCATATTTTGCGTATCCCTATGCTCCATTTTGTTTCCGCTCTTGATGTGCGTGATATCGTAGACGCCTATGCTGCTGTTTCGGCAGCTGCAGCTGCCCGTGCTGCTGTGAATGTTGCAGCAATCATTGCTGCTCATACGGAAGAGGCTTGCGATGATGCTGTCAATGCTGCTTCTCAAGCTGAAGCTATTCGTGCACGAGCGGCTATTCGTGCGGAACGGGTGAGTGGGGCTCCGGCTGCACGATTTGCTGAGTTTTCTTATGATCTTGTGACGCGTCTTGTAATTGTTGCCGAGGCTCATGCTGCTGCTGCTGTCAATGTTGCTAGGGTATCAAGGACGGCTGCTGGCGGTTAATGTATCTGGGATGAGCATTGCTTAAAGATAGGCTCGAGTGTTTCAAATGTCATAGCTTCAAGGAGACGGAGGGGTGGGGTGTGCTCTTCGGTTGGGAGCTTGATCTGTTTTGTCATGTCAAAGGGGTGGACTGTTTTGGTTTGGGTTGTGAGGTCAATAACGGTAATAGAACCTGCTATATGGGCATCATGAATACGCATCTTTGAAAGATGATCAGTGACGCCTGAGCCAGTTTCAGCTGCAAGTTGGGTGTCGTTTTCAGTATGGACCAGGTCATGTCCAGTGCGAGTGTTGATTGAAAAAATATCCATGGAAGCGCAAAATGCAAAGCGTGCGCCTTCAATGGGTTCGTAAACACATGGAGTATTGGTGTCCCGCCTAGGCAAGATCTCAAATGAGCCCTCAGTGTCAATGAATCGAAGGAGCGCGACTTCTAAAATGCGCTTTGAGGTATCAGTGCCTGAAAGCGATTGGAGCGCAACGTATGTGTGCTTCAGTGGAGCGCTGCTGCATGCACTAAGGAGTATGAATAAGAATCTTAACGTCATGACGAAAGACCACCTCAATTTTATTGGGATAAATCAGTTTCCCAATAATGCCGTCTCCAAATGTCGGGTGCTGGATCTTGTCGCCAAGATCAAAAGCCTTTTTGAGGCCGTAGGGTTTGAGCGCCACGTCTTTATGAGAATGCATAAGCTTTTCCCATTCGAGTTCGATAGAGTGCGAAGCACTATGATCCACTTTTGGTGCTGAGGCTTTTTTTGGAGCCTTGAGGCCCTTAGGTGCGCGGTACAGATGCTCTTTCTCACATGTCAGGCATTGTACCTTAGCGATCTTGTCAGCTTTCATAGCGACGACAATGTGGTTAAGGTCCATCTTGCAGCTTGTGCAATAGGCAATCGTTTCGCTGGCAACTGTCATTCGGGGCTCCTTTTGATACTCATATAGGTGTACAATCTTTTGGGATGAAAAAGCAAGATGAACTTCATGCTGAGGCGCGTTCAGCAACGCAGTTGCCTGGCGTTTACCTGATGAAGGATGTCCGTCAACATGTTGTGTATGTTGGGAAGGCAAAGAATCTGAGGAATCGGCTCAGCTCTTATTTTGCTCATGAACATAACGATCCGAAGACGCGTGTTTTGGTCAAAATTGTCGCATCCTATGACGTCCTTGTGACAGAAAGTGAGACGGAGGCCTTACTGTTAGAGGCGACGCTTATCAAAAAGTATCGGCCACGGTTCAATATTCGGCTGAAAGATGATAAGGCCTACCCCTATCTGAGGATTGATCGAGGGTCTTTTCCTCGACTTACTGTGACGAGACAGCGGCCAGATGATGGGTCTCGGTATTTTGGTCCTTTCCCGTCGGCGTGGGCTGCGCGGACGGTTGCGCATGTGATAACTGTGCATTTGGGTCTGCGTGATTGTTCTGATAATGCGTTTCGTCATCGTTCGAGGCCTTGCATGTTGTACGAAATGAAGCAGTGTGTAGCGCCTTGCGTTGGGTATGTCGATACGTACCAAGCGCTTGTGCATGAGGCAGAGGCAATTTTGAGTGGTTCCTCGCAAGTAGTACAAAGAGCATTAGAAACACAGATGGAGCAGGCAATTTTTGAAGAGGCCTTTGAGCAGGCAGGGGTGGTGCGGGATCAGCTCATGGCGCTTGAGCTTGTGATGCGGATGCAAAGTGCTGTGGATGCGAACAATACACAGAGAAGTCAAGATATTCTGGCATGCCATGCTATGCACGGTATGCGGATCATGGTGAGGGAAGGGCGCGTGGTAGGCTCGCAGCATGTGGTTTTTGAGGACATGGATGAGGTCAGTGTCCCCGAGCTTCTGCGTGTTTTTATCTTGCAGAAGTGTCTTGAGTCGCCTCCAGATGAGGTCATTGTTGCTACTATGCCAGATGAATCAGAGTTGATTCAGCAAACACTGCCGGTACGCCTTCCTCAAGGTGAGTACGAGGAGCAGCTTCTGCGTGTTGCTCTTCTGAATGCTGTGCATGCTGAAAAAACGCATCAGAAGCAGCATCCTTTGCGCTCTTTGGAGGAGGCGCAAAGTGTTCTTGGTATGAAAGATTTGCCGCGTCGTATTGAGTGTTATGATATCTCGAATTTACAGGGAGATGATGCAGTGGCATCACGTGTCGTATTTATTGATGCACGTGCTGAGCCATCGCTGTACCGCAGATATAAGATGGAAGGGGAGCAAAATGATTTTGCCATGATGAGGCAGGTGCTGATGAGACGTTTTGCTCGGACTGAGGATACATTTCCTGAGCTTGTTGTCGTTGATGGGGGTAAGGGTCAACTCGCGCAGGCGGTGATGGTACTCAGCGAGGTAGGGTTTCAAGGTTCTGTTGTCGGATTAGCAAAAGCTCGCACCGAGTCTATGTTTCGAAGCAGTGAAGTATGTGCATCATCAGAGCGTCTTTTTGTTCCTGGAAGAAAAAATCCTATTTTATTAAAACCTGGGACGGCACTGTTTCAGCTTATGACAAGTGTGCGAGATGAGGCGCATCGTTTTGCTCTTGCCTATAATCGTGCCTTAAGACGAAAACGATTCACCTAGGCTAATATATCAAAAAATGTGTGCC
Source organism: Oligoflexia bacterium (assembly GCA_903898645.1). Taxonomy (GTDB): domain Bacteria; phylum Bdellovibrionota; class UBA1018; order UBA1018; family UBA1018; genus CAIUGE01. Next base: position 32,821 of record CAIUGE010000056.1, read on the forward strand.
ATATTATGGGCTTGGCTTAAGTAACACGACATGTTAAAGTGTTGTGATATGAAAACAGTGTGTGGGTGGTGGTTTTTTCTCTGCTTGGGTCAGGTTTTAGCAGGGCAGTTTGACGAAGTAATAAGTGAGCGTGATGCGGATAATCATAGAGACAGGGTACGTGCTGATCATTTTTGTATAATGACTCGGGTTGAGGTTGGTCAAGCTCTAAGTGCTGATTCTCTTGTTGTTGCCAAGGAGGCGTTACGCCGTGCGGTTGTCTCGCGCGATGGGGCTATTGCTGCCGCCGTTGCTATTTGTGATCGTGCTGGTGACGCTACTGTTGCTAATCTTCATGCTGCTCTTGCTACAAGTGCTGTGGCTAGTGCCATAGCTCATGTAGAGGCTTATACTGCTGCTGTTTTTCCTTCTGGTGCATCTGCTTCTGCTGCGCGTGCTCGTGTTGCCTGTGCTTCTGCTGCGCGTGCTAAACTGGCCTGCGACGCTGCTGCGCGTCAGTACCTTATTCGTTCTGCTTCTGCACGTGCCGTTAATGCCGACCTCCCTGATTGGGGTCTTGTTGCAGTCTATTTGGCCAAAGTTGCTCGTGTGTACGTCACCAGCGCCGCTGTGGCTGCTGCGAGCGCTGCGACGCAGGCTGCTGCAGTCGTTGCCTCTCCTGATGCTGCGCGTATTGCTACTGCTACTGCCATCACTGCTTTTGAACGATTATCCTTAGCTTCAGCTGCTGCTACTGCTGCTTCTACTACTGCGGATGCGCTTGCTGCTAGTATTAATAATGCTCGTGCTGCCCGTATTATTGCTGCTGACCTTACTGGTGTTGCTCGAATTGTTTCTGCTGCTCGTTCTGCCGCTACTGCGGCGACTATTGCTGCGAGCGTTGCTGTTAGTGCTGCTGCAAGCGCCACCGCGAATGTTGAAGCTGCTGGTGATGAAGCCGATGCTGCGTTTGTTCTTGTGTATGAGTCCTATGCTGCGTCAATGGGTTTTGCACATGCCGCTCGTCAGGGGTCTGACCCCGCTCTAGTTGCTCGTACTACAGTTGATGCTAATGCTGCTTTCTGTATGCTGTATGTCGCTGATGCGCATACTGCTGTTGCTCATGCTGCTGCCATCCGTGCTGCTGCTGTCGTTTCTCCCACGGTTGCCCATGCTGTCGATGTGCATGCCGAAGCTCGTCGCGTTGTGGCAGCTCGTGCCGCATTAGTTGATTTTGTTGCACGTGCTCGTCAGGCTTCACAGGCTGAGATTATCCATATTGCGGAAGCTGCACTTGTTACTCTTGATCGTCTTGGCACTATGGTGACTGCCCACGCTGCTATTGTTGACGCGACTTGTGCAATGTGAAGTGCTTTGCCTAGTTTTTTTTACCTGTTGAGTTCTTCTAGAAGAGGCCCGAAAGGGTAATATCTGGAGGATATCAGTGTACGATAAAAAGCCACCACAAGATGAAGAGGATTTACTCTTTTTACAGCCGGCTGACGTTATGTACTATGGCGTGCCAAATGACATTGTGCGCCGAACAACGAAATGCCAGTGTGGAGGGTTTTTGCATTTTACGCATCTGACAGATTTTGCCAAGCAGAGGACACTTGAGACTGTGAGTTGCCCAGAATGTGCCATTGAACGTCAAAGGCAGATGCACCGCTTGCATTAGTGTGCTGGAGCAGAGTATAATTTAAGACCATGTATTTTCTTCCACGTCGTGCTGTTGTGATGTCTCGCCCTAAGGAGTCTTTCAAGCCACCTACATTTTTAGAAAAAGCCCTTGATGGGAAGACTGTCTTTGTCTGTGAGCAGATGGATGCAGCCACCCGAAGTAGTATTAGTAAGATCGCGCAGGCTTTGCATTTGACGGCGTGGGATATGAGTACCCAGGCAGCAAGTTTAGCTGAGTCAGTGCGGTCACAGCGGGCTTTGCCGCAGAAGCTTGTGCTTTTGGGTGAATCTGTGCGAGACATTTTTGGTCTTGAATCTGACCTTGGTGTGCCCGATTTTGTTGCCCATGTGCCTGTTATATGGACCCATGCATTGAGCCAGGATGTAGCCTCTAAGCGCCGCATCTGGCAGGATATTCGTGCCTTTGTACCATCTTGATCAATACTGGTATGAATTACCTCCGCAGCAGATAGCTCATTACCCGGTTGGAGTGAGGGAACATGCGCGCCTTATGGTCATTGACCGTGCATCAGGGGCTATCCGGCATGAACGTATAGAAGCTTTACCCGACTATTTTTCAGCAGACGATGCACTGATTGTGAACACATCAAAGGTTAGGAAAGCGAGATTTTTGGGTCAAAGAAAATCAGGTGGGCGGATAGAGTGCTTACTGATTGAAAATTTAGGAAATTGTACGTGGCGTGTTTTTTTAAAAATGCACGCACGAACCAAACTTGGGATGCAATTTACCTTAGGTGCATGTGAGGCTGAGGTGATTGCAGTTGAAGACCGTACAGCATGTATCCGCTTGAATAAGGATCCTGATGGAGGTCTATTGCCATTACCTCCTTATATGAAGCGTGATGCTTCTCATTTAGATGATGAGCGCTACCAAACTGTGTATGCCAATCAAGAAGGCTCTATTGCAGCGCCAACAGCAGGGCTCCATCTCTCGCAAGCTATGCTTGAAACATTACGTCAGCGTGGTGTGCAGCTCCATGAGGTTGCGCTCCATGTAGGTCGAGGTACATTTCAGTCGGTCACGACAAATGATATTCGAGACCATACCATGCATCATGAGTTCTATGAGGTTGGGTGTGCTCAGGATTTGTTAGGAGCGCACCAAACAAAGCGTATTACGTGTGTGGGTACTACCAGTGTGCGTGTTCTTGAAAGTGCATGGCAGGGAGATTCGTTTGCGTCAGGACTCCAAACGACAGACCTTTTTATGTACCCAGGAAAATCATTTATGGTCACAGATCGCTTACTGACAAATTTTCATATTCCATCATCAACATTACTGATGCTGGTCTCGGCATTTGGAGGGTATGAGCTGATGAAAGATGCTTATAAAGAAGCTGTTCGTCTCGGGTACCGATTTCTTAGTTATGGTGATGGGATGTTGATCGTATGATTATCGTATTTTTTTGTCCCCTTTTATGGGCTGCGCCTTTTATTCCTCTTACTGATCTTCTTGCTGGTAAACTTCAAGAAGGGCAATACCAGGAGTACTGTGTTGTCACAGAGCCGGACTTTTTTGACTGGATTCAACAGCCTAGACCACGAGCCATGCTGACGGAGTTGGCGGCAGAGTTTCCTGGTAGTAGGGATCGATAGAGTCAGTAACGAGCCTCTTGACGTGCTTCAAAATGACTATCTTAGGCGTATCTTGCAGTATAGTGATTATATAAAAGAGGGATGGTCAGCTTTTGTGTACTTACTTGTTGAATCTTGGCCTCTTGATCCTGATGTAAGGAGGGTGTTTCCCATTTTGCTTGTTAAACAGGAATCTGGCATTGTTCTTCCAGAAGATCAATTTGATGATCTCGGGCGGCGCATTGTGCGTCGTCATGAAGCTTTTTTGGATTATTATCGAAGATTTGCTGATTTTTCTCAGCTTTTGCAATCAGCGTCTTGTGGGGACGCTCGGGCGGAGTACATTCTCGCTCTTTGGTACAAAGGGAGCCAGAACGCCTCTTGTGTTTTTTTAGCGCGCTCGCTCGCTGAAAGATCTGCAGCTCAAGGTCTTGAACGGGCAGCGCATCTTTTGGCGCGCTTGACAGGGCGTCCTTTAAGACTCTTGTGTGATGTAGAAGAGGAATAGCGTATCAAGTCCTTGATGCGTTCGTTTAGGTAAGAAATGCAAGATTGGCATAGATGTTGCTAATAAACTTGGATTATGAGTGTATATTTTTTTTATTTATTGCAGTTATAACACATGGAGCGTTTGCTGCTCCTCGTGTGGATCAAGTAGCGGCCGCGGATCCTGTGGTTCCGGTAACTTTGGATGGTCTATGTGACATTTTGCCAAGGCTGGTCCATACCCGGGAAGATTACATTGCACTCATGGATACGAATGCGTTGGCCCGGGCCTGTCTTAGTCAAATCTCAGTTATCAGAGCGTGGAATAGGGCACATCCAGAGTTTGACGATGACGCTGTGGAAGATATGACACCGGATCATAGGTACAAAGATTATGTGAAATTTAAATTATTTTATTTAAAGGACGAGATAAGCCTTTGGTTTGAAAATAAGGAAGACATAGCTACTTTTATTTCTTTGCCTTCGTCTAAGCGTTTTACAAAGTTGCGTATCAACTGTCAACGCTTCGAAATGCCATTGGCACTTTTTATGTAAATAACGCAACTTCAAAATCTCGAGGATCTCACAGTAAACGGTTGTTTATTGAGTGCGTCAGAAATCAAGATAGAGCATCGTATAAGCCATAAAATGAAAAGTATCAGTTTTCGAGGTTGTTCATACAACGACTCACTAATCATATTTATGCAAAGTCTTAAACGCATGCCAAACCTCTCTAAGTTGAATGTGAGTGTCAGTTTTTTTGATTTTGGGGCTGATGGCGCCAAAATCGTAGCTGAAGGTCTCCGTAATGCGCCAAAGCTCGCTGTTCTTGATCTGAGTTCTAACTCCAAGCTGGCGGCATGAAAGTGCTAGCTGGCAGTCTTAAACATGTGCCGAACCTATCTGAGCTTAATTTGAGCAGTAACCGGATGGGAGAGAAGGGCGTCAAAGCGCTAGCTGGCAGTCTTGACAGTACACCTGCTCTATCTAAGCTTGATGTGCGTCGTAATGATATTACGTCTGACGCTGCTATAGTCATGGCTGAAAGTTTCCGTCATGTGCCAAAGCTCTCTGAGCTTCATTTTGAAGCTAACAACATTGGAGACGCTGGAGCCAGAGCCCTAGCGGAAAGTTTGGTGAATTTGAGGAACCTGGTTGTGTTTGATGTAGGTGGTAACCATAGGAACGGACGGTGTCATAGCCATCGCTGAAGGTCTTCATCATGTGCCAGGCCTCTCTGTTCTTAATCTATGCAACAACGGCATGAGAGATGAAGGCGCCCGAGCTTTAGCTAGAAATCTTTACCGTGTGCCAAGGCTATCTGAACTTGATGTGAGCTCCAACAAGATTCAAGACGGCTTCACGGCTCTAATGGAAAGTGTCGGAAATCTGAGGCATATATTGGTTCTTGATGTAAAAGACAATTGCATAGGAGCTGCCGGCGCCGAAGCTCTAGCTGAAAATCTTCACCGTATAAAACACCTCGCTAAGCTTGATGTAGAGTACACCAACATGGGAGCTGTCGGTGTCCTTGCTGTACTCAGAAGTCTTCGAAATATGTCAAATTTATGTAAGGTTCGTCTAGGTGAGGGCTCTTCTGGCGAGGGGATCCATGATGCGAGGGCTGCACTCTTGACACGTTTTCCAGACATGATTTTGACTGGGTACAGAGAGTAATCAGATCGTTGGAAACGCAATGCAGCCAATATCTTTTTCTATCCATATTGACGCCAGTCTCATCGGCATGGAGTACACCGGCCTTGATCAAGGCATCCTTCGCCCACTGCTCGAATCAATCGAGTATACTCGTAGCCCGTGCATTGAAGTTCGCTATCGAGCCTTGAGAAATAGGAATTCCAAGCTCATGCTCAAAATAGTCACTCACCCGGGCAAG